>CAUUTP010000004.1:0-55488 GCA_963548155.1 uncultured Eikenella sp. | reverse complement strand
TCAATTGGTAGAGTATCGGTCTCCAAAACCGAGGGTTGGGGGTTCGAGACCCTCCTGGCCTGCCAAAAGAAAGACTAACCGGCCTCCCGGTTAGTCTTTTGTTTTATGCTGTTTTATAAAGAACTATGAAGTTTAGGGTGGTTGCAAATGAGTGATCGTAAGCAGAAAGTAAAAGAGATGTCCGTTGCTTCGTTGAAGCAGGCTCGCCAGGAATTGCGTGATCGAGGGCAAGTTGCTCAACGTAAGGCTGGAAAAGGAAATGGCGCTAAATTATTTTTGGCAGCTGCTTTGGTTATCGGTGGGGCGATTGGTTTTTCATTTCTGTCTCAGCAGCCGCTATATGTGCGAGGTACCATTTTAGGGGTCTCGTTGTTGCTCTCTGGGCTAATTGTTTTCTTCTGGTGTGATACTGGTCCTGGGTTAATTCGGTATATCAAGGATTCTGTTGTTGAGATTAAGAAGGTTGTTTGGCCGCCTAAAAACGAGGCTTGGCGCAATACATTCTTCGTTTTGATGTTCACGGCAGTGCTAACTTTATTTTTGTGGTTGGTGGATTCTTTTTTGGTGTGGTTATTTACGAAAATTGCTGAGTAATTTGCAGGGGCGAGAAAATGGCTAAAAATTGGTATGTCATCCAAGCTTATTCTGGGTTCGAGAAGAATGTGCAGAAGACTCTGAAGGAGCGGATCGCAAGAGAGGGGATGGAGGGGCTTTTTGGTCAGATTCTGGTACCAGTTGAAGAGGTTGTTGGTATTAAGAATGGTCGGAAGACAGTTAGTGAGCGTAAGTTTTTTCCAGGTTATGTATTGATAGAAATGGAAATGACTGATGAATCATGGCACTTAGTCAAGAGTATACCTAGGGTTAATGGGTTTATTGGGGGTACTGCTAACCATCCTTTGCCAATTTCTCAACGAGAAGTTGATGTGATAATGTCTCAGGTGTCGGATGCTGCTGGCTCTGAGAAGAAGCCTAAGCCACGAGTTGAGTTTGTGGTTGGACAGCAGATCAGGGTAAGCGAAGGCCCATTTTCTGACTTTAACGGGTTGGTTGATGTTGTCGACTATGAGCGCAATAAGCTGCGAGTTCTGGTGCAAATTTTTGGTCGAGAAACGCCTGTTGAGCTGGATTTTAGTCAGGTAGAGAAGATTTAGTCTGATTGCTTGGCAATGAGTAAGAGTTTAGTTATAATACGCGGCTTGATTTTTGGGGAGCAGAATTTCTGCGTGTTACCCGTTATTTAGGAGCTAAATGTGGCAAAGAAAATTGTAGGTTATATTAAGTTGCAGATCCCTGCAGGGAAGGCTAATCCTTCTCCTCCGGTTGGTCCGGCACTGGGTCAGCGTGGTTTGAATATCATGGAATTTTGTAAGGCATTTAATGCGGCTACGCAAAATGTGGAGCCTGGGCTGCCTATTCCAGTGGTGATTACTGCGTTTGCGGATAAGTCTTTTACATTTGTAATGAAGACTCCTCCGGCCAGTATTTTGCTGAAAAAAGCTGCTGGTTTGCAGAAGGGTAGTTCAAATCCGTTGACTAGCAAGGTGGGTAAGGTTACCCGTGCCCAGTTGGAAGAAATTGCCAAGACTAAAGAGCCTGATTTGACTGCGGCTGATTTGGACGCGGCGGTTCGTACTATTGCTGGTTCTGCCCGTTCCATGGGCTTGGATGTGGAGGGTGTGTAATGGCTAAGTTGTCTAAACGTTTCCAGGGTTTGCGCTCTTCTATTGATTCAAATGTGCACTACTCAATTGATGAAGCAATTGAGTTGGTGAAGAAAACGGCTACAGCCAAATTTGATGAGTCTGTTGATGTTGCTATCAATTTGGGCGTGGATTCACGTAAATCTGATCAAGTAATCCGTGGATCTGTTGTATTGCCAAAAGGTACTGGTAAAACTGTTCGTGTGGCGGTATTTACTCAAGGTGCCAATGTTGAGGTGGCAAAAGAAGCAGGCGCTGATGTGGTTGGGTTTGAGGATCTGGCCGCTGAGGTAAAAGCGGGTAACTTGGATTTTGATGTTGTTATTGCCTCTCCTGATGCGATGCGTATTGTTGGCCAGTTGGGTACTATCTTGGGGCCGCGCGGTTTGATGCCAAATCCGAAGGTGGGTACGGTTACGCCAAATGTGGCAGAAGCTGTGCGCAATGCCAAAGCCGGTCAGGTTCAGTATCGCACTGATAAGGCTGGCGTGGTGCATGCTACCATTGGTCGCGCTTCTTTTGCGGCGGCTGATTTGCGCGAAAACTTCAATACCCTGTTGGATGCAGTGGTGAAGGCGAAGCCAGCTGCTACCAAGGGTCAGTATTTGAAGAAAATCGCATTATCTAGCACCATGGGCCCTGGTGTCCGTGTAGATGTTGGTAGCGTGTCTAATTAGAAGAAATTTTCAGGTAGCCTTTGCTAGCTGCGGAGGCTGCCTGAAATATGGACTGCTTATGCTTGATTGTAAGTAGAGTCCAAGACCGTAGGGATCGTGAGATTTAATATTTTACCCTACGTAGACGGTGGTCCTGAGATTATGAGCAAGCAATTGCTTGCAAAATGTCTTTTCAGGTTGCCGAGCTGGTGGATGTCGCTAGACGTTCTTTGATAAACAGTAGGAGGTAGACCTTGAGTCTTAGTATTGAAACTAAAAAAGCAGTTGTGGAAGAGATTGTTGCCGGTATCGGCAATGCTCAGACCATGGTGCTTGCCGAATACCGCGGTATCAGCGTTGCTAGTATGACCGAATTGCGTGCCAATGCTCGTAAGGAAGGAGTGTACTTGCGTGTTTTGAAAAACACGTTGGCTCGTCGTGCGGTGGAAGGCACTCCTTTTGCTGGGTTGGCTGAGCATATGGTTGGCCCGTTGGTATATGCAGCATCTGAAGATGCTGTAGCTGCTGCAAAAGTGTTGCACCAATTCTCTAAAAAAGATGAGAAGCTGATCATTAAAGCAGGCTCTTATGACGGTGCGGTGATGGATGCCGCTCAGGTGGGTCAGCTGGCTGCAATTCCGAGTCGTGAAGAATTGTTGTCCAAATTGCTGTTCCTCATGCAGGCTCCGTTGTCTGGCATGGCTCGCGTCTTGGCTGCTCTGGCTGAGAAAAAAGCTGCTGAAGAAGTATCTGCTTAACTATTTTTTATGTTTTACTTATTCATTCAATTAGGAGTTTGATAGCATGGCTATTACTAAAGAAGACATTTTGGAAGCAATCGGTGGTTTGACTGTAATGGAGTTGAACGACTTGGTAAAAGAATTTGAAACCAAGTTCGGCGTTTCTGCTGCTGCCGTTGCTATTGCTGCTGGTCCTGGTGCTGCTGGTGGTGAAGCTGAAGCCAAGTCTGAGGTAGACGTTATTTTGGCCGCCGCTGGCGATCAAAAAGTAGGCGTGATTAAAGTGGTTCGTGCCATTACTGGCTTGGGCTTGAAGGAAGCTAAAGACATGGTTGATGGCGCTCCGAAGACCATCAAAGAAGGCGTTACTCCTGCTGAAGCTGAAGAAATCAAGAAACAGCTGGAAGAAGCTGGCGCCAAAGTGGAAATCAAATAAGTATTTTCTCGCTAACAGGCTGGCAGGTATCTGCCAGCCTTGTTTCGCTTGGAGATTAGGATTAAGTAATAATTTACATATATTTGCTATCCAAGCCGGCTTCTATGGCAAATATATGTAAATTTTAGAGTGGTAGTGGATGTTGCTATCGTTCAAGTGGGAATCAATCTCTCTCATTATCCGGAGTGTTCAACAATGAGTTATTCAGTTACTGAAAAAAAACGTATCCGAAAGAGCTTTGCTAAGCGTGATAGTGTGCTGGAAGTGCCATATTTGCTGGCTACCCAGCTGGAGTCTTACCGAAAATTTCTCCAGCAGGAAACTGCTTTTGATAAGCGCTTGGACGAAGGCTTGCAGGCTGCATTCAATTCTATTTTCCCGATTGTGAGTCACAATGGATATGCTCGGTTGGAATTTACTCATTACATCTTGGGGGAGCCATTATTTGATATTGCCGAATGCCAGTTGCGTGGCATCACTTATGCTGCCCCGTTGCGTGCCCGTATCCGATTGGTGATTTTGGATAAGGAATCTTCTAAGCCCAATGTGGTGAAAGAAGTGCGCGAGAATGAAGTTTATATGGGCGAAATCCCGCTGATGACTCCTTATGGCTCATTCATCATTAACGGAACTGAACGCGTAATTGTGTCTCAACTGCACCGTTCTCCGGGGGTATTCTTTGAACATGACCGGGGCAAAACTCACTCTTCAGGCAAGTTGCTGTTTTCTGCACGTATTATTCCCTATCGCGGCTCATGGCTGGATTTAGAGTTTGATCCAAAAGACCTGCTCTACTTCCGTATCGACCGCCGTCGCAAAATGCCAGTAACCATTTTGCTGAAAGCATTGGGATACAGTGCCGAACAGATCTTGGATACCTTCTACGACAAGGAAACATTCTATCTAAACAAAGATGGCGTAGAGACCGAACTGGTCTTGTCGCGATTGAAGGGCGAAACCGTAAAAACCGATATTTGCAATGCAGACGGTAAAGTGCTGGTTGCCGCGGGCAAACGGGTTACTGCCAAAGGGTTGCGCGATATTGAGAAAGCTGGTTTGAAGCGCCTGCGGGTGGATGCTGAGGCTTTGATCGGCAAAATGCTAGCGAAAGACGTTATCGTGCCTGATACTGGTGAAATTCTAGCGCCAGCCAATAGCGAAATTACCGAAGAATTATTGGCACAGCTGGAAATTCAGGGTGTGAACGAAATTCAAACCCTATACATCAACGAATTGGGGTATGGCGGCTATATTTCTTCTACGTTGCAAGTGGATGAAACGGCTGACCAAATGGCTGCGCGTATTGCCATCTACCGCATGATGCGTCCCGGCGAGCCGCCTACTGAAGAAGCAGTAGAAATGCTGTTTGATCGCTTGTTCTTCAATGAGGCCAGCTATGATCTGTCGCGCGTTGGCCGCATGAAATTCAACACCCGCACCTACGAGCAAAAACTGTCTGAAGACCAGCAGCAATCGTGGTATGGCCGTTTGTTGAACGAAACTTTGGCTGGAGCAGCGGAAAAAGGTGGATTTATTCTGAGCACTGAAGACATTGTTGCTTCCATTGCCACGCTGGTTGAATTGCGCAACGGTCATGGCGAAGTGGACGATATCGACCACCTGGGTAACCGCCGTGTGCGTTCTGTGGGCGAGCTGACCGAAAACCAGTTCCGCTCTGGCTTGGCACGTGTGGAACGTGCAGTAAAAGAGCGCCTGAATCAGGCAGAAGCCGACAATCTGATGCCGACCGATTTGATCAATGCCAAACCGGTATCGGCTGCCATCAAAGAGTTTTTTGGTTCCAGCCAACTGTCACAGTTTATGGATCAGACTAATCCGCTGTCGGAAGTGACCCATAAGCGCCGTGTCTCAGCACTCGGCCCGGGCGGCCTGACCCGTGAACGTGCCGGCTTTGAAGTGCGCGACGTACACCCGACCCACTATGGCCGCGTGTGCCCGATTGAAACGCCTGAAGGCCCGAACATCGGTCTGATTAACTCATTATCGGTTTATGCCCGCACCAACGATTACGGCTTCTTGGAGACTCCGTACCGCCGCGTGGTAGACGGCAAGGTTACCGATGAAATCGACTATCTGTCTGCCATTGAAGAAGGCCGTTATGTGATTGCGCAGGCCAACGCCGAAGTGGATAAGAAAGGCTACCTGAAAGGCGATTTGATTACCTGTCGCGAAAAAGGCGAAACCATCATGGCCAGCGCCGACCGCGTGCAGTATATGGACGTGGCCACCGGCCAAGTGGTGTCTGTGGCTGCTTCGCTGATTCCTTTCTTGGAACACGATGACGCCAACCGTGCCTTGATGGGTGCCAACATGCAACGTCAGGCCGTGCCCTGCCTGCGTGCCGAAAAACCGCTGGTCGGTACCGGCATCGAGCGCTCCGTGGCTGTTGACTCTGCCACTGCTATCGTGGCTCGTCGCGGCGGCGTGGTGGAGTATGTGGATGCCAACCGCATCGTGGTCCGCGTGCACGACGAAGAAACTGTAGCCGGTGAAGTAGGTGTGGACATCTATAACCTGGTGAAATTCACCCGCTCCAACCAATCTACCAATATCAACCAACGCCCGGCAGTGAAAGCCGGCGATGTGTTGCAGCGCGGCGATTTGATTGCCGACGGTGCCTCTACTGACTTGGGCGAACTCGCGCTTGGTCAGAACATGACCATCGCCTTCATGCCTTGGAACGGCTACAACTACGAAGACTCGATTCTGATTTCCGAGAAAGTGGCTGCCGCCGACCGCTACACCTCCATCCATATCGAAGAGCTCAATGTGGTGGCTCGTGACACTAAGCTGGGTGCGGAAGAAATCACCCGCGATATTCCCAATCTGTCTGAACGCATGCAAAACCGTTTGGACGAGAGCGGCATCGTGTACATCGGCGCAGAAGTGGAAGCTGGCGACGTATTGGTGGGCAAAGTAACGCCCAAAGGCGAAACCCAGCTCACGCCGGAAGAAAAACTGCTGCGTGCCATCTTTGGTGAAAAAGCCTCCGATGTGAAGGATACCTCGCTGCGTATGCCCACTGGCATGAGCGGTACGGTAATCGACGTACAGGTGTTCACCCGCGAAGGCATCCAGCGCGACAAGCGTGCACAATCCATTATTGATGCCGAGCTGAAACGCTACCGCTTGGATTTGAACGACCAACTGCGTATTTTCGACAACGATGCCTTCGACCGTATCGAGCGCATGATTGTCGGCCAAAAAGCCAATGGCGGCCCGATGAAACTGGGTAAAGGCAAAGAAATTACTGCCGAATACCTGGCTTCTCTGCCGACCAAGCACGATTGGTTCGACATCCGCCTGTCCGACGAAGAACTGGCCAAACAGCTTGAGCTGATTAAGCTCAGTCTGCAGCAGAAACGCGAAGAGGCCGACGAGCAATACGAAATCAAGAAGAAAAAAATGACCCAGGGCGACGAGCTGCCACCCGGTGTGCAGAAAATGGTCAAAGTGTTCATCGCCATCAAACGCCGCCTGCAGGCTGGCGACAAAATGGCTGGCCGCCACGGTAACAAAGGCGTGGTATCGCGCATTCTGCCGGTGGAAGACATGCCCTACATGGCCGATGGCCGCACTGTAGACATCGTGCTCAACCCGCTGGGCGTACCTTCACGCATGAACATCGGTCAGATTTTGGAAGTACATTTGGGCTGGGCCGCCAAAGGCATTGGTCAGCGCATTGAGAAAATGCTGGCCGAACAGCGCAAAGTGAAAGAAATCCGCTCCTTCTTGGAAAAACTCTATAACAGCAGCGGTAAAAAAGAAGACCTGAAATCGCTTAGTGATGAAGAAATCCTCACTTTGGCCGAGAATCTTAAGGGCGGTGCCACCTTCGCTTCGCCGGTGTTCGACGGTGCCAAAGAGCAGGAAATCTACGACATGCTCGAGTTGGCCTATCCAAGCGATGATCCAGAAGTGCAGAAACTGGGTTTCAACGGCACCAAAACCCAAATCACTCTGTATGACGGCCGCTCCGGCGAACCGTTTGACCGCAAGGTAACCGTGGGCGTGATGCACTATCTGAAGCTGCACCACTTGGTGGACGAAAAAATGCACGCCCGTTCTACCGGCCCGTACTCACTTGTGACCCAGCAGCCGCTCGGTGGTAAAGCACAGTTCGGTGGCCAGCGTTTCGGTGAGATGGAGGTGTGGGCGCTGGAAGCCTATGGCGCCGCCTACACGCTGCAGGAAATGCTGACCGTGAAATCGGACGACGTAACCGGCCGCACGAAGATGTATGAAAACATCGTTAAAGGCGAACACAAAATCGAAGCCGGCATGCCCGAATCGTTTAACGTGTTGGTAAAAGAAATCCGTTCGCTGGGCTTGGATATCGATATGGAGCGGTATTAAACGGGGCTTTTCAGGTAGTCTCAGAGGCTACCTGAAAATAGAAACAGCCATTGTGCCGGCGCGATATTCTCCGCCGAGTCGCCGTTTGCCGCCGGGCAAAACCCGGCCAAGCCGCCCGCCCATATTTTTCAGGTAGCCTCATAGGCTGTCTGAAACAGAGTGAGCAAAATACAAAATCCTGATTGGGAGCAAAAATGAATCTGTCGAACCTGTTTAACCCGCTGCAAGCTGCTGGCATGGAAGAAGAATTCGATGCCATCAAAATCGGCATTGCCTCGCCCGAAACCATCCGCTCTTGGTCTTACGGCGAAGTCAAGAAGCCGGAAACCATCAACTACCGTACCTTTAAGCCGGAGCGCGATGGTTTGTTCTGCGCCAAAATCTTTGGCCCAGTAAAAGACTACGAATGCTTGTGCGGCAAATATAAGCGATTGAAGTTTAAAGGCGTAACCTGTGAGAAATGCGGTGTGGAAGTTACCCTTTCCAAAGTACGCCGCGAGCGCATGGGCCATATCGAGCTGGCCGCGCCCGTTGCCCATATTTGGTTCTTGAAGTCACTGCCTTCCCGCCTCGGCATGGTGTTGGACATGACCTTGCGCGACATCGAGCGTGTGCTGTATTTCGAAGCCTTTGTGGTAACCGATCCCGGCATGACCTCGCTGCAACGCCGCCAGCTGCTGACTGAAGAAGACTACTATGCCAAGCTGGATGAATACGGCGAAGACTTCGATGCCAAAATGGGCGCCGAAGGTATTCGTGAACTGTTGCGTGTGCTGGATGTGCCGGCCGAAATCGAAATCCTGCGCCAAGAATTGGAAAGCACCGGCTCAGAAACCAAAATCAAAAAGCTGGCCAAACGCCTGAAAGTGCTGGAAGCCTTCCAGCGCAGCGGCATGAAGCTGGAATGGATGATTATGGACGTGCTACCCGTGCTGCCGCCCGATTTGCGTCCGCTGGTACCGTTGGACGGTGGCCGTTTCGCCACTTCCGATTTGAACGATCTGTATCGTCGTGTGATCAACCGCAACAACCGTCTCAAACGCCTGCTGGAGCTGCATGCGCCCGACATCATCGTGCGCAACGAAAAACGCATGTTGCAGGAAGCAGTAGACAGCCTGCTGGACAACGGCCGTCGCGGCAAAGCCATGACCGGTGCCAACAAACGCCCGCTCAAATCGCTGGCCGACATGATTAAAGGTAAAGGCGGCCGCTTCCGTCAAAACCTGTTGGGTAAACGCGTAGACTACTCCGGCCGTTCCGTGATTACCGTAGGCCCCTACCTGCGCCTGCATCAGTGTGGCCTGCCCAAACGCATGGCCTTGGAGCTGTTCAAACCGTTCATCTTCCACAAACTGGAAGTGCGCGGTGAAGCGGCTACCGTGAAAGCAGCGAAAAAACTGGTAGAGCAGGAAGTACCGGTGGTATGGGATATTTTGGATGAAGTGATCCGCGAACATCCGATTATGCTCAACCGCGCCCCGACCCTGCACCGCTTGGGTATTCAGGCTTTTGAGCCGATCCTGATTGAAGGCAAGGCTATTCAGCTGCACCCCTTGGTGTGCGCCGCGTTCAACGCCGACTTCGACGGTGACCAAATGGCCGTACACGTGCCGTTGAGCCTGGAAGCGCAAATGGAAGCCCGCACCCTGATGCTGGCCTCCAATAACGTGCTCTCGCCCGCCAACGGCGAGCCGATTATCGTGCCGTCTCAAGATATTGTATTGGGTCTCTACTACATGACCCGCGACAAAATCAACGGCAAAGGCGAAGGCAGCCTGTTCTCCGACGTGAAAGAAGTGCACCGCGCTTACTACACCAAGCAGGTGGAATTGGGCACCAAAATCACCGTGCGTTTGCAGGAATGGGTGAAAAACGACCAAGATGAGTTCGAACCGGTTACCAAACGCTACGAAACCACGGTTGGCCGTGCCCTGCTGTCCGAAATTCTGCCCAAGGGCCTGCCGTTTGAATACATCAACAAGGCACTGAAGAAAAAAGAAATCTCCCGCCTGATTAACGCCTCGTTCCGCCTGTGCGGCTTGCGCGATACGGTCATTTTCGCCGACCACCTGATGTACACCGGCTTCAGCTTTGCAGCCAAAGGCGGCATCTCCATTTGCGTGGACGATATGGAAGTGCCGAAAGAAAAAGCCAAACTCTTGGCCGAAGCCAACGCCGAAGTGAAAGAAATCGAAGACCAATACCGCCAAGGTTTGGTAACTAACGGCGAGCGCTACAACAAAGTGGTGGATATTTGGGGCCGCGCCGGCGATAAAATCGCCAAGGCGATGATGGATAATCTTTCCAAACAGAAAGTAATCGACCGCGAAGGCAAAGAAGTGGATCAAGAGTCGTTCAACTCCATCTACATGATGGCCGACTCCGGTGCGCGTGGTTCTGCCGCCCAGATTAAACAGCTTTCCGGTATGCGTGGTTTGATGGCCAAGCCGGACGGCTCGATTATCGAAACCCCGATTACTTCCAACTTCCGTGAAGGCCTCACCGTATTGCAATACTTTATCGCCACCCACGGTGCGCGCAAAGGTCTGGCCGATACCGCGTTGAAAACGGCCAACTCCGGTTACCTGACCCGCCGCTTGGTGGACGTAACCCAAGATTTGGTTGTGGTGGAAGACGATTGCGGCACCAACGACGGTTTCGTGATGAAAGCCGTGGTACAGGGCGGCGACGTGATTGAAGCCCTGCGCGACCGCATTTTGGGTCGCGTAACCGCGCAAGACGTGGTGGATCCGTCCAGCGGCACCACCTTGGTGGAAGCCGGCACCCTGCTCAACGAGCAGTTGGTGGATCTGATCGACCGCTCCGGCGTGGACGAAGTGAAAGTCCGCACCCCGATTACCTGTAAAACCCGTTATGGCTTGTGTGCCAAGTGCTACGGTCGCGATTTGGCACGCGGCAAACTGGTGAACACCGGCGAAGCCGTGGGCGTGATTGCCGCCCAATCCATCGGCGAGCCCGGCACGCAGCTAACCATGCGTACCTTCCACATCGGTGGTGCCGCCTCCCGTGCCGCCGCCGCCAGCCAAGTGGAAGCCAAATCCAACGGTACCGCCCGTTTCAGCAGTCAGATGCGCTATGTCGCTAACAACAAAGGCGAATTGGTGGTGATTGGCCGCTCCTGTGAATTGGTGATTCACGACGAAGTGGGTCGCGAGCGCGAACGCCACAAGGTGCCCTATGGTGCCACTTTGCTGGTGCAGGACGGCTCTGCGGTGAAAGCCGGCAAAACCCTGGCCACATGGGATCCGCATACCCGCCCGATGATTACCGAATACGCTGGCCGCGTGCGCTTTGAAAACGTGGAAGAAGGCGTAACCGTTACCCGTCAAACCGACGAAATCACTGGTCTCTCCACTTTGGTGGTGATCGACGGCAAACGCCGCACCAGCACCAGTAAGCTGCTGCGCCCCACTGTGAAACTGTTGGACGAAAACGGCGAAGAGGTTACCGTACCCGGCACCGAAACCCCCGTTTCCATGGCCTTCCCCGTGGGCGCGGTGATTACCGTGCGCGAAGATCAGGAAGTGGGCAAGGGCGACGTGCTGGCGCGTATCCCGCAGGCTTCCTCCAAAACCCGCGATATTACCGGCGGTCTGCCGCGCGTGGCCGAGCTGTTTGAAGCCCGCGTGCCCAAAGATGCCGGTATGCTGGCCGAAGTAACCGGCACGGTGTCTTTCGGTAAGGAAACCAAAGGCAAACAGCGCCTGGTGATTACCGATTTGGAAGGCGCGGCACACGAAACCCTGATTTCCAAAGAGAAACAGATTCTGGTGCACGACGGCCAAGTAGTGAACCGTGGCGAGATTATCGTCGACGGCTCGGTTGATCCGCACGACATTCTGCGCCTGCAAGGTATCGAAGCGCTGGCACGCTACATCGTGCAAGAAGTGCAGGAAGTGTACCGCCTGCAAGGTGTGCGCATTTCCGATAAGCACATCGAAGTGATCATCCGCCAGATGCTGCGCCGCGTGAACATTGCCGACGCCGGCGAAACCGGGTTCATCACCGGCGAGCAGGTGGAGCGTGGCGACGTAATGCAGGCCAACGAACGCGCCGTTGCCGAAGGCAAAGAGCCGGCACGTTTCGACAACATCTTGCTGGGCATCACCAAAGCCTCGCTCTCTACCGACAGCTTCATTTCCGCGGCTTCCTTCCAGGAAACCACTCGCGTGCTTACCGAAGCCGCCATCATGGGCAAGAAAGACGACCTGCGCGGCCTGAAGGAAAACGTGATTGTCGGCCGCCTGATTCCGGCCGGTACCGGCCTCACTTACCACCGCAGCCGCCGTGTGCAGTGGCAGGCGCATCACGAAGCGCAAGTGAACGAGCAGGTGGATGAAGCCGAATAAGGCTACCTGAAAAGCAAAAGGCTGAAACCGTAATAAGCGGGTTCAGCCTTTTTCGTAGGCGGATGGTTTGGTGGGTGGAGGAAGTTTGGTTTTCAGGTAGCCTGCGATAGCTGGAGGGATTCTTGATTCATACCAAGCAGTGAGCCGAAGACAGCACAGCCAGTACGGCAAAGTGAGCCAGCGCAGTATGCAGTGAAGCACTTTAGTTATGTGAGCAGCATAAAAGGCTACCTGAAAGCCAATCAAGCATTTCAGGTAGCCTTTTGATCATTTTTGCTTTAACGCTTATGCACTGCCGAAGCGGCTTGGGGTTTGGCTTCGGCAGGTTTGGCCGGCGGCGGGTTGGTATTAGCCGGCTTGCTGTCTGCGGCTCTTTGTTCGCAGCCCATCTGCTGCACCATTTCTTCAAACTGCTGGCTCACCACTTCGCAGCCTTCAGCATCCAATTGCGAGAGGTCGCCGCGCGTGGCTTCCAGCGATTGCAACAGTGCATCGGCCTGGCCGTCGGGGGCTTGGCGGAAACAGGCACGGGCGCGTTGGAAATAAGTTTCACACACGGGGTTCATGTGGTCGGCGGTGGTGGGCGGCAGGGCATGCTCCGGCTCGGGGTTGGCTTCGGCGGCGGTGAGCGGGTCGTCTTCGGCATTACCGTCCGACACTTCGGGGGTAACCAGCTCCACCGATACGGTGGCCGTTTCGACGCCGGATGCGCTGCCTGCGGCCGGTGCCGAAGCCTGCGAAGCTGTGGTTTCGGCGGCGGGTGCGGGATGTTTGCGGTTGCCGCCGGATAAAAGCCCGAAGGCGAGCAGCAGGCAGCCGGCCACTATGGCGGCCGCAGCCGACAGCTGCGGTTTTGCCCGCAACTGCTGCGGCAGGGTGCGCAGTTTGTCCTGCAGCTTTTGCCACAGGGCGTGCAGCTTTGCCTGCGGTTTGGGTTGGGGGGCCTGCGACTTAGCTTGCCGTTTTGGCCGCAGGGCGTGCAGTTTGGCCTGCAGCTGCTGCCGGTATCGTTTCCAGTTTGGTTTGCCTTGCATCATGATGAATAGGGGTGTGGGGCGGTTGCCGTTGCGCATCTTACACGCAAGCCGTGCCGCTCGTGAAGGGCGGCGGCAGGGCAGGTCGGTTTTTGCAGCATTTTCAGGTAGCCTGGATGGCATTGCCTGCGCTAGCGGAAGCAATCGGTCTTATCCTGCCAGGCGTGCTGGCACGTTGCAGGAAGTAATAAGTACGTTGACTATATTTTCTAGGCAGGATAGTTATGGTATAACACACGGTCTGTGTGAACAATCTGTAAAGGAGTTTTTATGTTCCGCCATTTATTGTCTGCCGTGCTGTTGGCCGGTTTATCGGTGGCCGCGCATGGCCATGAGGTGTGGGTGAATGCTGCGCATACGCATGGCGGCGAGGTGTTGAAGGCCGAGCTGGGCTATGGGCACTATCCCGAGTTGGAGCCGATTGCAGCCGACCGTTTGACGCTGTTTCCCAAGCCGCTGCAATTGCTCACGCCGCAGGGCAAAATCGATTTGGTGCGGCGCGGGCAACATAATTATCAGTTTGAAACGCCGCGGGCGGTGGCCGACGGCAGCTATCTGCTGTTGGCGCAATACCGCCCGACTTTCTGGTCGCGCAATGCGGCGGGCTGGCAGCGGCAAAACCTGACGCAGATGAAAGATGCCACTTATTGCGAGCAAACCAGCATGTTTGGCAAAGCGGTGGTAAACGTGGGGCACGAAAGCGCGAGCAAGGAGCTGATCAGCCGGCCGGTGGGCGATTTGCTGGAGATCGTGCCGCTGGAAAATCCGGCCAATGTGCGCGTGGGTGAAGTGTTGCCGGTGCGGGTGTTGTTCCGTGGCGAGCCGCTGCCGGATGCCACGGTGGTGGCCACGTTTGACGGTTTCTCCCACCGCGACCCGGCCGACAAATCACACCGCCTCGAGCCGCAGGCGTTCTCCGACACTACCCGTGCCGACGGCACGGTAGGCATCATTCCGCTGCGCCAAGGCAGCTGGAAAGTACGCGTGGTGCACAAAACCGATTTCTCTGACCAGGCTGTGTGCGGCCAGCTGGCTGCTTATGCCACGCTAACCTTCGAGATCGGCAGCAGCCATCATTGAGCTGGCGGTTTCAGGTAGCCTCAGCCTGCGGGCTCACGGCTATTGCTGCATCTAAAAAAACAGGGTGGGCAATTTTTGCCCGCCCTGTTTGCGTTTGGCGTGTTATAGAAAACTGCGTTTGTTCTGTTTCAGGTAGCCTCTATGGGCCAGCTAAAGGCTACCTGAAAAATGCCGGGACAGTTTCAGGTAGCCTGCCACTCAGCCTTCTTTGCCGTCCACCCGCGGCGCGGTCAGCCAGGGCAGGTAGCGCCAGGTGTAGAGCAGCAGCGAAGCGGCAAACAGCAGGCCGGAGAGCCACAGGCCGGGCTGGTAGGCGGCGGGGAGCAAATACATCAACACCGCCGTGGCGGCACGCGCCAGCGCAGCGGCCACCATCAGCCAAAACGCCAATAGCATGGCGGCGGGAGCAGGGTAGAGCGGCCGGCCGGTGTGTCCCAGCGCGGTGCGCACCATCATGCCCACCGTCATCAGCCCGATGCCGCCCACGGCCACCAAATGCACGCCAAGGCTCTGCCAGCGCGGCAGCCAATGCCCCAAGCCCATCACCGTCAGCCCCGCGCCGGTGAGCAGGAAGCCGGCAAACAGAACCCACAGCATCGGCTCTTTAGCCACTTCCGGCCGCCACCAGCGCACGGTTTGCACGATATCCAGCAACCCGGCCGCTATGCTGAGTATGGCTGCGGCAGCCAGCGCCGCATCGGCTGCCGAAGGCGGCAGCACCGCCTGCAAGCCGTAGAGCAGAGCCATGGCCAGCGGCACCACCAAGGAAGCCGTCATCACCCAAGGATGGCTGCCCACCTGCTCGCAGCCGAGCCGTTTGGCGGTGAAGAACGGAATCACGCGCATCCCCACCAGCCCGATAAAGCCGGCCACCACGGAGAGCCCGGCAAACAGCCCGCCGGCGAGCGCGGAGAAATTATGCCGTGCCAGCTGCCAATGAAACAGCGCCTGCAGCAGGCCGAACATAAACAGCGCGGCCACCGCCAGATAATTGCGCTTGTTGCGGCTGCGCACCACGGCCACGCCCATATACCAAGCCGCAAGCCAATAGAACGCCACGCCTGCGATGCCGCTAGCCAAAGTGAGCGGCGCGGCAAAGGCAAATGCGCGCGCCAACAGCCACAGCAGCGCCAGCATCATCAGTGGCGCGCCCCAGGTGCGCGGTTGTTTCGTCCAGGTGGCTACCGCCGTGAGCAGGAAGGCCACCACCACCGCGCCGGCATAGCCCCAAATCATTTCGTGGGCATGCCAGAAATAATTGGGCAGCGCGGCCGTGCCTTGATAGCCGAAGCTCCACAGCAGGATGGAAAGCATGCCGTAGAGGGCGGCCAGCGGATAGAAGGGGCGGAAGGCCATGCCCCAAACGGGATGGTTTTTGGAAAGCAGATTCATGATGTGTCGATTATTGGTTTGTATGGTAGGGAGTTAAACGGGGAAGGCTACCTGAAAACCGCGGCAGGCTTTTCAGGTAGCCCTTAAATCATGCGGCAATACTTTTTCAGGTAGCCTTGGCAAACGGTGGCACGGGTGCGCCCAGTTGGCGCAGCAGCTGCACGGTTTCAAACACGGGCAGCCCCATCACGCCGCTGAAGCTGCCGGAAAGGTGCGCCACAAACACGCCGCCGATGCCTTGGATGCCGTATGCGCCTGCTTTATCCAGCGGTTCGCCGCTAGCGATATAGGCCGCGACTTCCTGCTCGCTCAGTTCTTTAAACCGCACATCGCTGCGCTGTGCCGCTTCCAGCGTTTGCTCGCCGCGCGATACGCATACCGCCGTCCACACTTGGTGTTCGCGCCCGGAAAGGCTTTCCAGCAGCTCGCGGGCGTGCGCCGCATCGCGCGGTTTGCCCAAAATGGCATTATCCAGCGCCACTACTGTGTCGGCGCTCAACAGCGGCTGTGCCAAGGCAAGGCCGCGTTGCGCCGCCAGTTGCCGTGCTGCCGCGTTTTTCTGCCGTGCCATCCGCGCCACATAATCCGCCACCGCTTCGCCCGGCTGTACCGTTTCGTCGATTTCCGACGCCAGCAGCACGGGCTGGAAACCTAATGAAACCAAAATTTCGCGGCGGCGCGGGCTGGCCGAGGCCAGATAGATGGTGTTGGGCATGGCGTTTCTTTAACATAGCTGCGGAAGCCGCTAAGGCTACCTGAAAATCCCGTTTTCCGCGATAGCTAAAACGGGTGAATTTGTACGGGCGGGGTAATGCGGCGGGCTTGCACCTTGCAACAACAGGCGGAAGCAAAGTTATAGTGGATTAAAGTAAGAATGGGACAAGGCGGCGAGCCGCAGACAGTACAGCTAGTACGGCAAAGCGAGCCAACGCCGTAGCATTCTTACTCTAATCCACTATAATCTGCCGGAGAGCTTGTTTTTCCCGCCCCCGCCCTAATCTTGCGCGGCAAAGCATTTATTTACCCATTAGCAACCATGAGCGATCAAGACTATTATCAAACCCTCGGCGTCTCCCGCGATGCCTCCGACGACGAAATTAAAAAGGCCTACCGCAAGCTGGCGATGAAATACCATCCCGACCGCAATCCCGACAATAAGGAAGCGGAAGAGAAATTCAAAACCATCCAAAAAGCCTACGAAATCCTTTCCGACCGCGAAAAACGCAGCCGCTACGACCAATTCGGCCAAGCCGGGGTAGACGGCAATGCCGGCGGCTTTGGTGGTTTCGGCGGTGCGGCCGGCTTCGATTTCGGCGATATTTTCAGCCAGATGTTCGGCGGCGGGGGTGGCACGCGTCAGCAAAACTTCCAAGGCGAAGACCTGCGTTATGATATTGAAATCACGCTGGAAGAAGCCGCTGCCGGCAGCAAAAAACGCATCACTATCCCCTCGCACGAAGAGTGCGACATCTGCCACGGCTCCGGCGCCAAACCCGGCACCTCCGCCACCACCTGTTCCACCTGCCACGGCTCCGGTGTGGTGCACGTGCGCCAGGCTATTTTCCAGCTGCAGCAAACCTGTCCCACCTGCGGCGGCTCCGGTCGCGAAATCAAAGAGCCGTGCGTTAAATGCCACGGCGCAGGCCGCGTGAAGAGCCGCAAAACGCTGGATGTGAACATTCCTGCCGGCATCGAAAACGAGCAGCCCATCCGCCTTGCCGGCGAGGGCGAGCCCGGCTCGCACGGCGCGCCGGCCGGCGATTTGTATGTGGTGGTGCATATCCGCCGCCACGAAATCTTCGAGCGCAACGGCTTGGATCTGCACTGCGAATTGCCCGTGAGCTTTACCATCGCCGCGCTGGGCGGCGAAGTGGAAGTACCCACGCTCAACGGCCGCGTGAAGCTGAATATCCCGAAAGAAACCCAAACCGGCCGCCGTATGCGCGTGAAAGGCAAGGGCATGAAATCACTGCGTTCTTCCTCGATGGGCGATCTGTATTGCCACATCGTGGTGGAAACCCCGGTCAACCTCACCGAGCGCCAGCGCGAATTGCTGGAAGAGTTTGAAAAAATCTCCACCGGCCTCGACCGTGCCCAAACCCCGCGCCAGAAATCGTTTATGGACAAACTGCGCGATTTGAAAAACGATTTGTTCGACTAAGGCGCCCGCCGCACAAAAGGCTACCTGAAATCCAATCGGGCGTTTTAGGTAGCCTTTCTTTTTCAGGTAGCCTGCCGCTTGCCGCGAGCACACTTTTACAGTATAAACACCTCCGCGCCACATAAATCAACATCATCATTCATCGGCGCTTCAAACCACTTCTCCGTTTCCCCAAACTGCCGCCAGCCGCCGCGCATCCGCGCGTGTGGCTGAAACCACCGTCTGTTTTTCAGGTAGCCTTTTGCCAAATCGTTTGCGTGGCTATGACGCATGGCAGCCCTTTGGCGCGGCAGCTCCGCCCACCGCATTCACACAGGAGAACCTCATGAAGAAAGACCAAACCGGCCACCATTTCCTCGCCCGCCTCGGCAAAACCCGCCTGCGCCCAGGTGGCCGTTTTGCCACCGAATGGCTGATCAACCAAACCCGCTTCGCCCCCGATACGCAGGTGTTGGAAGTGGCCTGCAATATGGGCACCACCGCCGTGGGGCTGGCGCAGCGCTTCGGCTGCCACATCACCGGCGTGGATTTGGACGAAAACGCACTGGAGAAAGCCCGGCAAAACATCCGCGCCGCCGGGCTGGAAAGCCTGGTGCAGGTGCAGCATGCCAACGCCACCGAGCTGCCCTTCCCCGACAACAGCTTCGATGTCGTCATCAACGAAGCCATGCTCACCATGCTGCCGCTGGCCAACAAAGAAATGGCGGTGGCCGAGTACTTCCGCGTGCTCAAGCCCGGCGGCGTGCTGCTCACGCACGATGTGGTGGTGAGCGAGCACAACACCGAAGAAGCTGTGGAACGCCTGCGCGACACCATCCAAGTGAAAGTTACCCCGCTCACCGAAAGCGGCTGGACCGATCTTTTCCACCGCAGCGGCTTTGGCAACATCACCACCATCAGCGGCGGCATGACTCTGCTCTCGCCCAAAGGCCTGATTTATGACGAAGGCTGGCGGCGTGCCTTCCAAATCGTGAGAAACGCGCTCAAAGCCGAAAACCGCGAAACCTTCAAACGCATGTACCGTACCTTCAACGATCCGGCCAAACCCATGGGCTACATTGCTGTGCACAGCCGCAAGGCCGCTGTGGGCGAATAAAACGCTTGAATGTTTTGTACATGCCAGATGCAGGAAAGGCTACCTGAAAACCTACTGGGGTTTCAGGTAGCCTTTTGGCTATGGCTGGGGTTTTGCAGTTAGGGATTGGCGCGTTTCAGAGGGAAAGTTGAGCAAAAACGCATGGGCAAAATTTGCCAGCCATCGCTTCAAGCCGATTTAGTTCACCCGTCCGCCGGCGAAACCGACTTCCTTGTTCGGCTGATTGTTGAAATGTGCCTTGCCGGCAATTTCATTGGCCTGCGGGCCAAAAATGCCGAGCTCGTAACTGCCGACACCATGCTGGGCTGAGGTGGCTGCACCATTAATCACATTATGGCCTTGCGGATTTTGGGTGATTGGTGAATCTGCCAAATCGATATTGCCAAAGCCGTTTAAGCCGGTAATCGAGCCATGGCCTCTTCTTGTGCCGTAATCAATTTGATAGTTCAAGCCGTCGCTGCGGTTATCCGAGCCCGCGATTGCTCGGCCTCTATAATTGATGATGCCTTGGGTGGGCAGGTTGCTGGTAAACTCGCCTTGGATGGAGCGAACATAAAAATCACTAGTTGGAACAGCAGGATGGCCGGACTCGGTTCTGCTGTGCAGTTGCGCGCCCACCACGGCGGAGTAGGATTGTTTGTAAATTTCCAAAACGCCGTTTTCGATCTCTTGGTTGGCCGCATTTTTCAGCACATAGGGCAGGGCAGTGAAGGCGTTCTGCCGTTTGTGGCCGATCTGGATAGAGTCTCGGCTGGAGTATTCTTTCTCATGATTTGACGTACCGATAAATTGGTCATCGGTAACCCGGATTTTGGACGCCGCTCCCGGCAGCAGGCCGGTGCCGGTAAATTCATCCGAGCCGATATTGCTCAGTTGGCGATAACCGCCTTCTTTCGGGGTAAACGGATCAGTAATCGCATTAGCCAGCGAGCTGCCTGCGCTGCTGCAGCCGCCTAGGGTAAGGGCAGTGATGGCAATGTAAAGAATGTGATGTTTTTTCATGGCAGATCCTTTCGTTTTGTTGCAGGGGATGCTGTTCGAATCGGTTACAGTATAGCACGATGTTTGGCATTAAACATGATGAATATCAAAGAGTTTGATATTTATTGATAGTGGAAAGCTGGTTTGTTGGTTAATTTAGGCAAGAAAATTTACGTTCTTTTTTGAATATAAAATTGGTAAAAAAGGATATGAATGGTTAAGCCCGAATAGCTAAATCTGCTTGAAAACAGGTGAGAAATTCGCCATTTTGTCCACAAAAAGGCGGTGGTGGCCGGGCGGAGTCATTATCATTTCCTGCATTTTACAAATGTTAGTTCAGGTTTGGCGGGCATATTGAATCCGCTATAATCCGCCCGTTTATAGATTTTGCCGCAAAGAAAGCGTTGGATGAGCATACAGAACAAGCCTTGGCTGGCCGCCTGCCTGCTGCTGTTGCCTTTTCAGGTAGCCTTGGCCGCACCGGAAGACAGGTTGGCCACCGAGCCGGATACCGGCTTCGACATCACGCCCGCTGCCGCGCCGCAGGCGGAAACCCCATCCGTGCCCAATACCGTGCCGCCCGACAAACGCCTGCAAATGAGCCGCGAAGAATTGCTCCAGCGCCCCGAGCTGCTGCAACAGGCGCTCAGCTATGCCGTGCTCACCCACAATGCCGACGGCGCGGCACTGCTGTTGCCGATTTATCTCGAACTGCCCGGGCCGCACGATGCGCTGCTGGTGGCTTTGGCGCAGGCGCTGATTGCCCGTGCCGAGGGCGACTACCAGCGCGCCATCGGCCTCTACCGCGCCGTGCTGGCCGCCGATCCCGATATCCCGCCCGTGCGCCTTTCGCTGGCGCAGAGCCTGTTTGAAAACCGTGCCGACAAAGATGCGCGGCAAGAGTTCGAACATTTCCGCCAAACTCCCAATCTCGCGCCCGAGCTGCAACAGCTCGCCGGGCAATACCTCGAAGCCCTGCGCAAACGCGACCGCTGGAGCTTCGGCGGCAGCGTAAACTTCATCAGCGACAGCAACGTAAACAACGCCGGCCGCGAGCGTGAAATCCGCACCCCGCGCGGCGTATGGACACTGCCCGAGCCCGACTCCGCCCAAGGCTTCGCCTACCGCCTCAACGCCGATCGCGACTGGAACGTACACGGCAACCTCTACTGGCGGCTCAGCCTCGACGACTACGGCAAATTCTATTGGAACAACCACAAATACGACGACCAAATCGCCCGCCTCAGCAGCGGCCCCGCCTACAAAACCGCCCGTGCCGAAGCCGCCGTTACCCCTTATTACGAACGCCGTTGGTATGGCACACACAAATACTCGCGCGAAGTCGGCGTGCGCGCCGAATGGCAATATTGGCTTACTCCGCGCCATAAAATATTGAGCGCGCTTGAAATCGGCGAGCAGCGACACGACCGCCGCCGCTGGCTCGACGGCGACAGCTACACCGCTTCCGGCACCTGGCTTTTCGTGCGAAGCCCCAACCAATATTTCAGCTTCGGCCTCGACTGGTTGCGTAAAACTGCCGCCGACAACAGCGAATCCTACACCCGCAAAGGCCTGCGCCTGGGCTGGACGCAGCAATGGGGCTGGGGGCTCACCACCTCCGCCCAAATCAGCGCCGGCCACCGCAGCTACGACGCCCCCGACCTGTTCCGCATCACCCGCCGCGACCACGAGCTTGCCGCCAGCCTGGTGCTCTTCCACCGCAAACTGCAATTCGCCGGCATCACCCCGCAGCTGGTTGGCACCTGGCAGCGGGTAAACAGCAACCACTTCTTCTACCCCTACCGCAAAGGCAACGTGTTTATCCAGTTCGGGCGTTCGTTTTAGCGGGGCAGGGCAATAACGAAAAGGGCTACCTGAAAGGTTCAGGTAGCCCTTTTGTATATAGATAAAGTACGTATTTCCTGATGCAGCAATGGCTTGACTTGTCTTGTTTTTATCGAAAGCAATGATGCAAGATTAAGAGGCTACCTGAAACTTTCAGGTAGCCTGTTTGCAGAGCAGTATCTGGGGTGAAAACCTGTACCCATGATTTTCAGGTAGCCTTTTGCGCCAGAAGCGCAGCTTAATCCTTCAGCCGCTGCGAAATCCTGTTCCACAGGCCGCGCAGTAGGTCGATGTCTTCGCGGCTGGGGGAGGCGCGGTCGAAGAGGCTGTGCAGGCGGCGCATCATGCGTTCTTGATTGCGGCGGTTGGCAAAGCCGGTTTGCTCGATGATTTGCTCCAAGTGGTCCACCATGCCGCGCGTTTGGCTTTGGGTGGCGGGCGTGTGTGCCTGTTGCAGCTGGCTCATGCCGATGCCGGTTTGGCTGAAAATTTCGTAGCACACCACTTGCACGGCCTGGGCGAGGTTGAGCGAGAAATAGGCGGGATTGCCGCTGATGGTGAGCAGGCGGTTGCAGCGTTGCACTTCATCAATATTCAGGCCGAAAGTTTCGTTGCCGAATACGAGGGCTACCTGAAAACCTTGCTGCGCGGCCTGCAGTAGCTCGGGCACGAGCTCGCGCGGGGTGTGTAGCGGGGCGGAGAGTTCGCGGCGGCGGCTGGTGAGGGCGCAGCTCAATACGGTGTCGGCCAGCGCTTCATCCAGGGTGGCCACAATTTGTGCCTGTTCCAGCACGTCGCGCGCGCCGGAAGCGAGGATAAAGCTTTCTTCCGGCAGCTGGAACGCGGCGGCCCGGTCGGCATCGAAAGCGGGTGGCTCGGGGGTCATCGGCGTGGCCATCAGGTTGGGCGCGACCAGGGTGAGGCGGCTCAAGCCCATGGTTTTCATGGCGCGGGCGGCGGCGCCGATGTTGCCGGGATGGCTGGTGCGGGTGAGCACCACGTGGATGTGGCGCAAGTAGTCGGGAACGGTGGGGGTATCTGTCATATCAATTGGTTTCAACGGCGGCTAAAGCACGGCTTTTTTGCCAGCGGCATTGGCTGGCTTGGTTGGAAGAGTTGTACGGGCAATGATTAAGCACGATTTTTGGGTATTCAAGGCATTTTGTGCTGAGTGGGTGGGTTCACGATTCAAAGCGTTTGTCGGAACGCAAATTTTCCGGCCGCAGCGTTTTCCCTTCCAGCCAGCCATTGCGAACTTGCGTTTGTTGGTCGAAATAGGAATAGTAGGGCTTGATATCGAGCAGCGGGCTGCCGTTGAGCATATCTACGCCTTTGAAATGCACGATATTTCCCTCTACCCTTTCTACGCGCACAATCGACATGCCGATACGGTTTGGCCGTTTGGGTGAGCGGGTGGCGAAAATGCCGTGCGGCAGCGTGTCCATAAACGGCACCACCTCCAGCTGATAGCCGGATATTTTATGCAGCAAGAACAGCAGGATGATGTGTGAGAAGCCGTCTAAATCCTTTAAGCCCGGCGCGAATTTTTCATTCAGCACGGCTTTGCCGCGCGTGTCGGCCAGCACAGACGGCTGTATCGGCATATCGGTGATGTCGTTAAACGGCGTTTCGAGGCGGCCGATGGGGCTAAGTGTAATTTCCATATGTCATCAATCGGTTTCAGCCGTCTGGTTTTCACGCAGCGGTAAAGACAGACGCTGCTTATGCTTCGGCTCGATGCCGCGGAATAGCGCGGCCAGAGCGGCGTGGTCGGCGGCCATGTCGGCGGTGGGGGTAAACAGCGGCAGGAAGCGCACTTCGCGCCGCCCGTAGTCGATTGCCACCGGCAATACCGGCACATCGGCGCCGCGGGCAATTCGCCAGTAGCCGCTCTTCCATTTGGGCGCGGCGTGGCGCGTGCCTTCCGGCGAGATACCGAGAAACAGCTGCTCGTTGCGGTGGAAGGCAGCCACCGCTTCGTCCACTACGCCGCCGGCGCGCTCCCTATCCAGCGGCATCACGCCCGCCCAGCGCAAAAATGCCGCCAAGCCGGGCACGGCAAACAGGCTTTTCTTGCCGAAGATGCTCATTTTCAAATCCAAAGCCAACAGAGCAGGCAGCACATACAGGCCGTCGAAATTCGACGTGTGCGGCACGGCCACCACCACGCATTTGGCCACATCCGGCACGCTGCCGGCTACGCGCCAGCCCAACAGCCGAAGTAAAGCGGCCGACACACGGCGGCTGATTCCGCCGCTCCGGCGCGGCACTTGCGGCGGCAGCGGCATCATGCGTTGTCCTTTTCCGCCAAAATCCGCGCTACGGTGTCCACAATCACCTGCGTTTGCGGATCGATTTCCACATTCACCCGCTCGCCCGCCTGGCGGCTGCCAAACAGCGTGCGGCTCAGGGTTTCGGGGATTAGGTGGACATTAAATTCGTTGTCGCTTACCGTGCCGATGGTGAGGCTGCAGCCGTCCAGCCCGATGAATCCCTTAGGGAAAACATAGTCTTTCAGATTTTCAGGTAGCCTGAACCACACAGTGCGGTTCAGTCCGTTCGCTTCGATGCGGCTGATTTCGGCGGTGGCGGTGATGTGGCCGCTCATGCTGTGGCCGCCGATTTCGTCGCCGAAGCGGGCGGCGCGCTCGATGTTTACCTTGTCGCCTGGCTGCAACGTGTCCAGATTGGTTTTGGCCAGTGTTTCGCCCATCAGGTCGAAATCCGCTGCGCCGTTTTCGTGTATGCGGGTAATGGTGAGGCAGCAGCCGTTGTGCGCCACCGATGCGCCCACACGCAAATCGGCATCCGCGCCCTCGGGCAGGCGCACGGTGTGGCTGCGGAAATCAGGCGCACGCTGATCCACGGCCAACACTTCGCCCAAGCCCTGTACGATTCCTGTAAACATGGTTTCTCCTTGATTATATTGATTTTACAACGGGATAAAGGCTACCTGAAAAATGCCAAGTCTGTTTTCAGGTAGCCTTTTCTCAACGCACTTCCTGCCGCCTAATCAACCAGGCGGCGGCAATAGCGAACACCGTGCCGGGCAGGATGGCGGCGCCGAAGGGCGGCATGCTGGAGAGTTGGGCGACATAGCCGGAGAGCAGGCCGGCGAAGTGGAAGGCGAGGCCGAGGCAGATGCCGAGAAACAGGCGCACGCCGATGTTGCCGTGGCGCGAGCTTTGCGGCGTGAAGGCGAGCGCCACCAAGGCCATCACCGTGCAAATCAGCGGGTAGAGCAGCTTGCGCCACCAAACGGTGGCATAGGCGGCGGTTTGCTGGCCGTTGCTTTGCAGGTGGTCGATATACATTTTCAGGCTGCGGGCCGACATTTGGTCGGTGTCCACCAAAAGCACGCCGAGCAGCTCCACGCCCACGTCGCTGGGCCATTCTACGCTGGCAAGCCGTTCGGTTTGGGTGCGTTCGGCGGCAATATGGGTGCGCACCACCTGTTTGAGCGTCCAGGTGCCGTTGCCGTTTACGCGGCCTTCGTCTGCCTGCCAGGCGGATTCCAGTGCGGCGTGTTGGTTGTAGCGGTAGATGCGGATGCCGAGCAGGCGGCCGTCGGGCAGCATTTCGCGCACGTTGATGTTGTCGCTGCCCTGCCGAAACCACAGGCCGCTGCCGCCCAGGCTCACGGTTTGCTGCACGGCATGCAGGCGCAGCCGCTCGGCACGTTGTTCCATATGCGGGGCAACCCATTCGCCCAAAGCCACGCCGAGCAGTCCGGCCAGCAAGCCCACCGAGGCGACGGTGGTAATGATGCGCTTGAGCGACGCGCCGCTGGTGCGGATAACCGTCCATTCGCTGGCGGAGGCGAGCTGGCTCAAGGCGGCCAGGCAGCCGATGAGCACAGCCAGCGGCAGCAGGGTATACATATGCCCGAACAGGCGCATGCCCACATACAGAATCAGGGTAAGCACAGTGTAGTTGCCGTCGCCCACATCATCTACGGCGTTAATCACTTCAAAAAACGAGAACAGCGCCACTAAGGCCAAGAGCGCATACAGCGTGGCCGTCCCCAAGCGGCGGATCAGATAGCGGGTGAGCAGTTTCATGCCGGTTTGCCTCCCAAGGCCAGGCGCAAGGCCTGCCAAAATGGTCGCGAGGGCTGGCTGCGCACGCGCAACAGCAACACGGCCAACATCAGCATCAAAAGATGCGGCACAATCAAACCCGGCCACAGCGGAATCTTGCCGCTGCTGATGCCGTCGCGCACCAGCGTGAGGCCGTTTTGATAGAGCAGAAACATGCCGATGGCGCTTAAAAGGCTGTAGCTGCGGCCGCTGCGGTTGTCCATATAGGAAAGCGGCAATGCCAACAGCGCCAAAATCAGCACGCTCACCGGCATGGTGATGCGCCACATCAATTCGCCGCGCAAGTCGGGGTTGGTATTGCCCCACAGCTTGGCGGTGGGCACGGTGCGGCGGTGGATATCGCGCTGCACCAGCTTGGGCGCAGTACCCACCACCAAATGCAAGCGATCAAACGATACTTCGTCGTAATCCGCCATGCCCGGCGTGCCGCTGTAGCGGCGGCCGTTAAACAATTCCAGCGTGCGCTTGTTGTCGGCTTCGGCAAAGCGGCCACGTTCGGCGGTAATCAGCGTGTCGCGCCCCTGCGGGTTTTGCTCGCGGATAAACAGATTGGCCGCCTCGCCGCTGCCGGCATCGAATTTTTCCACAAAATACACGCGCGGCGTGCTGCCACCAAACTCCTGAAACACACCCGGGCGCACCATAGAAGTATCCTGCCGCCGTTTCAGCACTTCGGCAAATTCGCGGCTGCGTGCATCTGCCCACGGCATCACCAGCATCGACACCAATGCCGTGAGCAGGGCGAAAGGCACGGCAAACGCCATCAATGGCCTAATCCAGCCGTAAAGCGACAGGCCGGACGAGAGCCACACCGCCATTTCGCTGTCGCGCCAATAGCGGGAAAGCACGGTAAGCGCACTGATATAGGCCGTGAGGATGAGCACGATGGGCATCAGCGCCACCGTCCAAAACGCCACCAGCGTGGCCACCGCGTCTGCCGCCACCTTACCGCCGGCCGCGCCGCCCAACAGCTTCACCGCCTGCACCGCCACCAATGTGGCCAAGAGCAGCACGAATACGCCCATCGCCGTTTGCGATACTTCTTTAATGAATTTTCTCTGATAAACCATATCACTCCGTAGTTTTGCCGGTTTCAGGTAGCCTGAAGCAGCCGGTAGCCGAAGCCGATGCCTTCATACAAGGCACGTTGTCTTTGGGACAAAAGACGCGGAAACCAGTCATTGTCAACAGACCCTAGCTATATAAAAAGAAACCGCGCGGATTGTACGGCAGAAGGCCGTTGCCTGTCATGCTGTGCGCTGCAGCGCCGTAATCTTGATTTCCACTTTCCAGCCCGCATCTGCCAGCGCGGCCTGCACACAGGCGCGGGCAGGAGCCTTGCCGGGCGCCACCCAGGCATCCCACACCCGGTTCATGCCTGCGTAGTCGGCCATATCGGGCAGGTAGATGACCGCTTCGCAAATATGTGCCTTGTCGGAGCCACAATCGGCCAGAATCCGATCGATTTGCGCCAGCACATCGGCGGTTTGCGCTTCGATATCGGCTTCAGGGTTGGTGGGCACTTGGCCGGAGAGGAAAACGAAACCGTTGGCCACCACGGCTTCGGAATAGCGCGCGGCGGGGAGATGATGGTGGAGAGGCATGGGAAGACCTTTATTTTGGAACGGGAAATAGGAGGAAAGGCTACCTGAAAATCTTCATTTCATTGCGGCTCATGCTTTCAGGTAGCCTGTAAGCCGGGTATGGAGGCCCGATTTATTGCAGCTGCGGTTTGGGCAGAAATGCCGACAAAATCAGCGAGCTGGCCGCGCCGCAGCTCATTATAACCAGCATTTTCATCAACAATATTTGCGGGCGGCTATACAACGTGCTGACATCCCAGTTTATTACCACAAACCATAACAATGACAGCCACGCGCCCATCACCACCGCGCAGGCCACGCCTTTTGCCGTACGGTGCAGGCGCAGCCGCATGGACAGCAAGCCGGTCAGCAGCGCGGGAATGCCGCCGAACACATATTCCCACAGCACCAACCCCACATTGCGCCAAACACCTCAGCCAAACCGGCTCGGGAAAGCTAGCCGCTTTGCAGCCATAAGTAGTAACAAGCCAGCAGCCCCGCCCCCAACGGCCCGCCCAATAGAGCGTAAATCATCGGCACCCGCCACGGGTAAGGCGGTTTGGCGGGAACTGTAGCCTGCAGCTTGTTTTGTTCCATCGCATCGTCCTTTTGGCATCACGCTGTGGGGCTACCTGAAACGTTAGTTTCACAGAAACTCAGCTTCTTTCGGAACCTTATTTAACTTCGTTGCAGCTGGCGTTTTATAGTGGATTAACAAAAACCAGTACAGCGTTGGCTCGCCTTGCCGTAACATGTGTACTGTCTGCGGCTCGCCGCCTTGTCCTGTTTTTTGTTAATCCACTATAGCTTCGCAGAAACTTTGCTTCGCTCCGTTTTTAGGTAGCCTCGTCCAAGGCCGCACACACGGCTTCAGCAATCCGTTCGCTGGCGCCTTGGTGCGCTTGGATAAAGCCGGCGGCTTGGGCGGAGAAACGTTCGCGTTCGGCGGGGTCGGCCAGCCAGTGCTGTACGGCGGCATACCATTCGGCGGGGGTGGCTACCTGAAGCGCGGCGCCGGCGGCCAATGCGCCCGCGCAGGCGGCGGCGAAGTTGTAGGTGGAATAGCCGAACAGGGCGGGTCTGCCGCAGGCGATGGGTTCGATGATGTTTTGGCAGCCGGTGTCCACCAGGCTGCCGCCCACGAAGGCCATATCGGCGGCCAGATAGTAGGCGAACAGCTCGCCCATGCTGTCGCCCAGCCACACTTGCGTGTCGGGGCGCACGGCGGCTTCGTCGCTGCGCCGCTGCACGCGCAGGCCGAGTGCAGCCGCACCTTCGGCCATGGCATCGAAGCGCTCGGGATGGCGCGGCACGATGACTAAAAGCGCATCGCCTTGATACTGCCGCCACTCTTGCAGCAGCAGCAGCGCTTCGTCTTGGTTTTGATGGAAACGCGTGCTGGCGCACACCACAACGGGGCGGCCGCCGATGCGTTGCTTAAACGCCGCGGCCAGCCCGCGCATGGCTGCGGGCGGGGCGATGTCGTATTTGGTGTTGCCGCACACCAGCACGTTTTCCGCGCCGATGCCGCGCAGGCGCTCGGCATCGGCTTCGGTTTGGGCGAGCACGCGGCGGAAGGATTGCAGGGCGGGGGCGAATAGGGACGGCCAACGGCGGTAGCCCTGCGCGGATTGCTCGGAGAGGCGGGCGTTGACCAGGAATACGGGCAGATTGGCCGCGCGGCAGGCGGCCAGCAGGTTTGGCCAGATTTCGGTTTCCATGATGATGCCGAAACGCGGCTTATGCTGGGCGAGGAAGGCGGCTGTCCAAGCCGGGTGGTCGTAGGGCAGGTAGCGGCATTGGGCATCGGGAAACAGGCTCTCGGCGGTGGCGCGGCCGGTGGGCGTCATTTGCGTGAGCAGCAGCGGGGCATCGGAAAAACGGCGGTGCAAAGCCTGCACCAGCGGCACGGCGGCGCGGGTTTCGCCCACGGACACGGCGTGCACCCAAATGGCGTGCTGCACAGGATTATCCAGCAGCTCGCCGAAACGCTCGCCTTGATGCAGCAGATAGGCGGGGGAGCGGCGGCTGCGTTTGGCGAGCAGGTGGCGGGCCAGCGGACGGCCGAGCAGGCGGGTGAGCAGGCGGTAGAGGATGGGGAGCATGATTGGATAAGGGGGTTCAGGTAGCCTTGGGGTGGGGTGAGGCTACCTGAAAAATCAGATTGGGTGAAGTGGAACGAGGGTATTGGGCACGAATACCCGGGCTGCGGGAAACGGTTTCAGGTAGCCTGCACGCGGATTGGGGCTACCTGAAAGCGTAGTTTCAACACAGTTAAAAGCCCTATCTTGGATTAGGCGGCAAACCGCAACCCAACGTTTGCCTGAGACGGCTTGGGCTGCTACGCCTGTGGCTAACCCAAGCTGCGCAGGCTTGCCGATGTTTTCAGGTAGCCTGATGAGGCAGGCTAGTGCCCTTCCCGTTGCAGCAGGCGCAATGTAGATTGGGCGTAACCATCCCCTTTGGCAGCAGCTTTTCAAACCAATGGTGGGCACGGCGGTAGTCTTGTTGCAGATAGTCGGAAAAGCTTGCGTGAGGTCTCGGATGTCTTCTAGGAATACTTCGTTGTGAATATCTTCTAGCTCCATAGCTGTTATTTTTCCTTCATTGGCGCGGCAATACTGCCTACGACTTAATCAGCCGCCGCAGCGAATCGTGGCTGTATTTGATATCGGCAATCAGGCGGTCGAATTGGCGCATGAGCCGCATGGAACGGGCAATCAGATAAATGCCAAATATGGCCAGCCCCAAATTGATGCCCACCACCAACATGAGCAAAGGCCACACCTCCATCACGTTATACCACCGGGAAGTGGCAATCAGCGCGCTAAAAATAGAAAGCGGCAGCGCCAACACGGCAATGCCCGTGCGCATCACTGAAAGCGCGGTGCGCTTTTCCGAGAGCAGCAGCTGCACTTTGTTGATGCTGAGGATGTCGTTTTGTTGTTCGGGGGACATGGCAGGCTACCTGAAATGTGGGTGTTTATTTTATGCGTGAATTTAGAATCTGAACTATATATTAGCAAGCCCTACTGCCTGCTACTCATATTTAAAATGACTAATTAAGGCTACCTGAAACTTTCAGATAGCCTTTTATGTTGGCTCAGATAGGGCCAACTATTTATTGGCCAACTTATCTGCCGGTGCAGGAATGGCTTTTTCCGGGGTGCTGCCAGCCGGGGGGAGGGTGGCGTTGCCAACGTTGCGATCCATGCGGATATCGCCGGTGTAAACGGCGCCGTCTTCCACTTGCAGTGATTGGGTGCGGATATTGCCGGTTACGCGGGCGTTGGGTTTGAGGTGGAGTTTTTTCACTTCGATCAGGCCTTCGGTTTTGCCGAATACGATCAGATCGCTGCCGCGGATGTCGCCGTTCACCGCACCTTTGTCGCCAACGATGACGGTGCCGCCGGCTTGCACGTTGCCTTGGATTTGGCCGTCGATTTTCACCGATTGCTGGCTGAGGATGTCGCCCTGAATCCGGCATTGTGCGCCGATGATGGTGTCGATGGTGCTGGGGGCGGCGGCGGGCTGGGAACGGTCTTTTTTATCTTTAAACATGGTTGTTTCTCCGCGGATTGAATGGAAATGGAAGGCCGCGCAGTTTTATCTTGCGAGGCTGAGGAAGGTGGCAGGGTCGTGCGGCTCGTTATTGAGGCGCACTTCGTAGTGCAGGTGCGGGCCGGTAGAGCGGCCGGTGGAGCCGATTTTGCCGATGAGGTCGCCGGCTTTAACCGTTTGGCCGGGCTGCACGTCGATGTGCGATAAATGGCCATACACAGTGCTGTAGCCGTAGCCGTGGCGCACTTTCACCACTTGGCCGTAGCCATTCATGGTGCCGGCAAATTCCACTGTGCCGTTGGCAGTAACGCGTACGGGGTCGCCGACGTTGCCGCGAAAATCTAAGCCATGGTGAAACTCGCTGCCTTTGCTGTTAAACGGGTTATGCCGGGGGCCGAAGCCGGAAGAGAGCCCACCTTGCGCAGGGCGGCCAAGCGGCACGTTGTTGGCAGCCTTAAGCAGGTTTTCAATAGTTTGGCTGAATTCGGGCGTGTCTGCTGGCGGCAGAATATTGCGCGGGCCGCCGGCTTGGCTGATGGGTTTGCCGGGCTCGGATGATGCCGCCGGTTTGGGCGCAGGCACGTTTGCGCCGCGCTGGCGCAGGTAGTTTTGCAGATCGGCCACGGCTTTTTCGGATTGGGCGAGCTGGTTGAGCTTGGCGTTTACTTCGGCGGAGCGGGCTTCTTTCAAGTCTTCGATTTGCTGATTGAGTGCTTGGGTTTGCTGTTGCTGTTGCGCAAATTGGCTGTAGCTTTGGTAGTAGTGCCAACCCAAAGCCAACAGCGCGGCCAAAAGCGCCACCGTGGCCAGGGAAAGGCCGATGATGGTGGGTTTGATGGCGCGCAGCCGAGATTCAGCGATAACGAAGGTTTCGGTGCGGTGCTCGTCCAGCACCATCACTGTAACGGTTTTCTTTTGCTTATCCATTGATTTAACTGGAAAATGAGCAATTACTCAGGTTTGCATTGTATTACAAAATGCTATCGTTTGGCAAAAGCAAATCTATCGTTTGGCGGGTGGTTTGCGGTTGGGCAACCGGCGGCTTTCAGGTAGCCTCGAGCCTATGCGTGGCTTATCTTGCCAGTTTCGCTATACTATAGTGGATTAACAAAAACCAGTACAGCGTTGGCTCGCCTTGCCGTAACGTGTGTACTGTCTGCGGCTCGCCGCCTTGTCCTGATTTTTGTTAATCCACTATATCGGCCAGCGTAATCTAAGAAAGCAAATGGGCAATTTTTTCCACACCATACGGCGGATGCATCAGGAAAGGGAACGTCTGAACCGCGATCTTGCGAAAGCTTGGTTCAGCCTGCCCGGGCTTTGGCTGATCGGTATGCTGCTGGCTGCCGGGCTGGGTATGGGCGCATTGGTCACTTCGGCCGAGTGGCACAAGCGGCAGCGGCAGTTGGGCGTTCCGGTGGCCTATACGCATCATGCCGCCGCTGAGCTGAGGCGGCGTCAATGGTATGACGATGACGACAATCTCCACGTAGTCGGCCGCATCCGCACCGCCGAAGGCAAGCAACTTAATTTGGATTGCCGCAACTTGGCCGATCCGTTGTGCCAATATGATGAAAACATTTGGCAGCGCGAAGAAAACCTGCCCGTGCAGAGTTTTACCCAAGCCCATTGGCTGAGCTACCATGTGATTACCGAGCTCGCCTACACCAAAGACGGCAGCGAGCGGCTCTACCGCGCCGCCTTCAGCCCGCAGGAGGAAACCGAAAACTGGCGGCTGTATGCCCGCCTATGGACACGCGCTGCCACCGTGGCCGGAGCAGGCTGGCTTGGGCTCAGTATTGCTTGGTATCGGCGCGCCAGACGGCGCAGGAAGATACAGCAAAAGGCTACCTGAAACCTTCTTCCTGTTTCAGGTAGCCTTTTTCAGGTAGCCTGCCTCACCGCCTTTCTTTTAAAATACGGCATTCCGCTTTTTCATTATTTTTCATGCGCCTCACCCACATCAAACTTGCCGGCTTCAAATCTTTTACCGACTCCACCACCATCCACGTGCCCGGCCAGCTGGTGGCCGTAATCGGGCCCAACGGCTGCGGCAAATCCAACGTTATCGATGCCGTGCGCTGGGTGCTGGGCGAAGCCTCGGCCAAGCAGCTGCGCGGCGAGAGCATGCAAGACGTGATTTTCAACGGCGCCGCCACCCGCCGCCCCGCGCCCCGCGCCTCCGTGGAGCTGGTGTTCAGCAATGCCGACGGCAGCCTGCAGGGCGCATGGGGGCAATACGGCGAAATCAGCATCCGCCGCCAGCTCACCCGCCAAGGCGAATCCAGCTACTACATCAACGGGCAGCAAGTGCGCCGCCGCGACATCACCGACCTCTTCCTCGGCACCGGTGTCGGCGCGCGCGGCTATGCCGTGATCGAACAGGGCATGATTGCCCGCATCATCGAAGCCCGCCCCGAAGAGTTGCGCGCCCACATCGAAGAAGCCGCCGGCGTATCCAAATATAAAGAACGCCGCCGCGAAACCGAAAACCGCCTGCGCGACACCCGCGAACACCTCCAACGCCTCGGCGACCTGCAGTCCGAACTCGGCCGACAAGTGGAAAAACTCCAACGCCAGGCCGCCGCTGCCGAACGCTATCGCAGCCTCACCGCCGAGCTCAACCAAGCGCAAAACTGCCACGACTTCGCCCAATGGCGGCACACGCTTGCCGCCGCCGACCGCGCCGCCGCCGAACACGAACGCGCCCGCGAGCGGCAAGACGAACTCGCCCGGCAAAACCAAGCCATGAACGATGCCGTGCAAGTGTTGCGCCAAACCGAACAGCACCAGCAGGCTGAGCAATACCGGCTCAACCAGCAACACGCCTTGCTGCGCGAGCAAACCGCCCGTCTCGAAGAGCAAATCCGCTCGCGGCAGAGCCAACGTCAGCGCCTCGAACGCGAACAGGCCGCCGCCCAAGCCGCCATCCAGAAAATCGACAGCGAACACGCCGAGCTGCAACAGCAGCACGCCGCTGCCGAACAGGCCGCCAAGCAGCAACAGATGCAGCTTGAGCTGCTCACCATCGAAGCCGCCGCCCTCGAAGAGCAACTGCCCGAGCTGGAAACCGCCCAGCAGCAGGCTGCCGATCAGCAGCACAGCCGGCATGACGAAGCCGCCCGCCTCCGCCGTGAGCTCGCCCTGAAGCAACAGCAGCTGCAACACAGCCGCCAAAGCATCAGCCGGCTGCAAGAGCGTCAAGCCCGTTTGCAGCAGGAAGCCGCCGCCCTACAAAGCGATGCCGGGCAGGACACCGCCGCCGCCCAAGCCCGAGCCGACACCCTCGCCGCCCAATACCAACAGGGAGAGAAGCAACTGCAACGGCTCGAAGAGCAAACAGGCTACCTGAAAACCGCCCTCACCGCCGCCCGCGAACGCGAACAGGAACACGAACGCCGCATCCTCGCCGCCGAGGCCGAGCAGAAAATCCTCGCCGCCTTGCTGGCCGACAACGCCCGCCACAACTTCTGGCAGGGCAGCGAGCAAGCCGATGCCCCCGCCTTGTGGCAGCACATCCGCGTGCCCGAAGCATGGCAGGGCGCGCTGGCCGCTGTGCTGGGCGAGCGGCTCAACGCCCGCGCGCTGCCCGCTGATTTCCAGCCGCCGTCGCCGTTGCCCGAATCCCCCGCCGCCTGGTTCGACCGCGAAGCCCATGCCCACCGCGCCGCCAGCCCGGCTCAGGCGCTGATCCACCAAATCCAAGCCGAGCCGCCTTTTCAGGTAGCCTTAGCCCACTGGCTCGAAGGCATCTTGTGCGCCCCTGATTTGGATTACGCGCTGGCACACCGCAGCCGCCTCGAGCCCGGCCAAGAATGGCTCACCCCGCAAGGCCACCGCATCGACCGCCTCGGCGTGCTGCTGCATCATGCCGACAGCGGCAGCCAGCAAATGCGCCACCGCGCCCGCCACGACGAAATCACCGCAGCCTTGGCCGAATGGCAGCCGCAGTTTCAGCTAGCCCGAACCGAAGCCGAAAAACTGGCGCAGCAGCAAGCCCAAGCCGAAACCGAGCTGCGCCAGGCCCAAACCGAGCAACGCCGCCTTGCCGCCGAGCTGGCCGCCGCCCAACAGCAGGCTGGTGCGCTTGCCGCCCGTGCCGCACAAGCCGGGCAACGGCGCGAACACATTGCCCAAGAACAGGCACAGCTGGCGCAGGAGGCGGAAGAGCTGGCGTGTGCCGCCGAAATTCTGGCCGAAGAGACCGCCGTCCTCGAAGAGCGCCTACCCGAGCTGGAAGCAGAGAGCCGCGCCCAAGCCGAACACAGCCAGCAGGCACAGCAAGCCCTGCGCCAAGCCCGCCAAGCCGTGCTCGAAGCCGACCGCCGCCGCAGCGCCGCCGAAATCGAAGCCCACCGCCAAACCCAGCAGCTGCAAAACCTCGCCGCCCGCATGGCCGCGCTGGTGCAGCAAAAAGCCGATTGGCAGCACCGCCAGAGCGAGCTCGCCCTCACCTACGCCGAAGACAGCGAAGACGAACAACGCTTGCAGCTGGAAGAACTGGCCGAAGCCGCCTTCACGCTGGAAGAGCAAATCCAAGCCGCTGCCGCCGAACTGGCCGAAACCCAAGAGCAGGGCAGGCAGCAATACGCCCGCCAGCAGGCGCTGGCCGCCGAGCTGCCGCAATGGCAGCAGGCCGCCCAAACTGCCTTGTTGCAGCAGCAGGAAGCCCTGCTCAACGCCAAACGCTTCCACGATAACTTATTGGCGCGCCAAGCCGATATCGCCGCGCTCGAAGCCGAACAGCAGGCAGGCTACCTGAAAACCGACTGGCCGCAGCAAATCGACAGCATTTCCCGCCGCATCCAAGCCCTCGGCGCGGTGAACCTGGCCGCGCTCGACGAATTGGCCGAAGCCCGCGAGCGCGACGGCTACTACCAAAACCAACGCGCCGACCTGCAATCCGCCATCGCGCTGCTGGAAGAAGCCATCGCCCAAATCGATGGCGAAACCAAACAGCGCTTTCAAGCCACCTTCGATGCCATCAATCAAAAAGTGCAAACCTTCTTCCCTACCCTGTTCGGCGGCGGCGAAGCCAGCCTGCACATGGTGGGCGACGATTTGCTCACCGCCGGTGTATCCATCATGGCGCGCCCGCCCGGCAAGAAAAACAGCACCATCCACCTGCTCTCCGGCGGTGAAAAAGCCCTCACCGCCATGAGCCTCGTGTTCGCCCTGTTCAGTCTTAATCCCGCCCCCTTCTGCCTGCTGGACGAAGTGGATGCCCCGCTGGACGACGCCAACACCGCCCGCTTCTGCAATCTGGTGAAAGAAATGAGCGCCCAAACCCAGTTCCTGTATATTTCCCACAACCGCCTCACCATGGAAATGGCCGAGCAGCTCATCGGCGTTACCATGCAGGAAAAAGGCGTGTCCCGCATCGTGGCGGTGGACATCAAACAGGCGCTGGAAATGGCGGAAACGGATTGAGATTAAATTTTCAGGTAGCCTCATCCTTGGCAGAGGCTACCTGAAAGCCAAAAAGGCAGATAAAACAACATGTCGGCACCCCCTGCCGACCTACCCCAAAGGCTACCTGAAACATGGAATCCATCATCGAACTGCGCCACCTAAAAACCCTGCTCGCCCTGGCTGAAACCGGTAGCGTTTCCCTGGCCGCCAAACGCGTGTTCCTTACCCAATCCGCCCTGTCGCACCAAATCCGCGCCTTGGAAAACCACTTCGGCACGCCGCTGTTCGAGCGCAAAACCACCCCCCTGCATTTCACGCCTGCCGGCGAGCGGCTGTTGCAGCTGGCGCGCGAAGTGATGCCGCATCTGGCCGCTGCCGAGCGCGATCTGGCGCAGATTGCCGGTGGCGGTGCGGGCGAGTTGCGGCTGGCGGTGGAATGCCACACCTGTTTCGACTGGCTTATGCCCGCCATGAGCGATTTCCGCCCGCTGTGGCCGAAGGTGGAGCTCGATATCGTGTCCGGCTTCCAGGCCGACCCGGTGGGGCTCTTGTTGCAACACCGCGCCGATTTGGCCATCGTGTCCGAAGCCGTGCCGCAGGCAGGCATCCGTTACCAGCCACTGTTTGCCTACGAAATGGTGGGCATCTGCGCCCAAGATCATCCTCTGGCGGCCAAACCCGTGTGGCAGGCGCAGGATTTCGCCGCCGAAACCCTGATTACCTATCCCGTTCCCGATGATATGCTTGATTTGCTGCGAAAAATCCTGCTGCCCGCCGGCATCAACCCGCCGCGCCGCCACAGCGAGCTCACCATCGCCATCATCCAGCTGGTGGCCAGCCGCCGCGGTATTGCCGCCCTGCCGTATTGGACGGTGATGCCCTATCTGGAAAAAGGCTATATCGTCGCCCGCACCATCGGCAGCCCCCCGCTCACCAGCGAGCTCTATGCCGGTATGCGCAGCGATGATACGCATAAAAGCTACCTCGATAACTTCTGCCAAATCATCCGCGACCGCGGCTTCGCCGATTTGCCCGGGCTGAGTGTGTTGGAATAGCGGTGTAGTGGCAAGGTTGGCTGAAATACGGTGTTTGCAGAGCTGAAAATCGGTAGCCAAGAGCAATTGCGCTCGGGAGTACGCCGGAAATACGTGGCATATTCTCAATTTCTCAATATTTTGGTGTAAGCGGAATTCAGGGATGTGTTTAAAAAGGTGGCGTAATGGATAGAGGTAGCTCTTTAAGAGACAAAATCTATATAAATGCGGTGTTGTCTACTGTTAATCTGATTAGCAGCAAAGTGAATCTAATCGAGGTGTATATTGATGAAGATAAGGAAATCATCGAATTCCATTTTTCATTAAGCCACATTAATAACGTAGAACTAGGTTCTAATCCAAGATATTGTCGATGGCTATATTGATGTCAACACGGATGCTGCCGGAGAGGGGGTAAGCTCTGAGTTTGATTTCAAAGTGTTTGTTTCTGAAAATGGAAATAGCTTATCCCGAGCAGATAGGCGATATATACCGATTTATGGGAAATGTGATGCTGAGTATTTTAAAGCAAGAAATAATGATGATTATGTTGAAGAATATGTGAAAAAGAAAATAGTGTTTTTATAATGATTTGCAGATAAAAATACTGCCAAACGATGCTAGTGCTTTCTATGTCAGAAATGTCTGTAAGATTGAGTTTTATAACTATCTGTTGCAACGTTAAATCTTGCCTGAAATCAATCGAGTTGCTTAGAGGCTAGCCTTCAGGTAGCCCCCTCTTTCCCGCTATAATCCCCACCTTTACTTTCTACTCCCCACGCCCACCATGACCCAGCCCAGCCCTGAATACACCGCCCAGCTGCAACAAAAAGCAGGCTACCTGAAACAGCGTTTTACCGAATTTTCCCCACCGGAATGGCAGGTGTTTGCTTCGCCTGAAAAGCATTATCGGATGCGTGCCGAATTTCGGGTTTGGCACGATGGCGACAGCATCAGCTATGCCATGTTCGAGCCCGGGCAGAAGGCGGGTTCGGCCTCGTTGCGCCGGATCGATTCCCTGCCTGCCGCTTCTGCCGCGATTAATGCCGTGATGCCCCGATTGCTGGCTGCCGTACAGGCCGATCTGTTGTTGCGGGAGCGGTGGTATCAGTGCGAATTTTTGTCCACCCTGAGCGGCGATATGCTGGTGGGCATGATTTACCACAAGCGGCTGTGCGGGCAATGGCAGGCGGCCGCGGCGCGATTGCAGCGCGAATTGGGCATCATGATTATCGGCCGCAGCCGCGGGCAGAAGCTGGTGTTGGCGCAGGATTTCGTTACCGAACGCCTGCATGCTGACGGGCGCGATTGGCTCTACCGCCAATACGAAGGCGGCTTCAGCCAGCCCAATGCGCTGGTGTGCCAGAAAATGCTGGATTGGGCCTGCGGCGCGGCGGCGGGGCTGGGCGGCGATTTGCTGGAGCTTTATTGCGGCAACGGCAATTTCACCCTGCCGCTGGCGCGTTATTTCCGCCGCGTGCTGGCCACGGAATTGTCGAAAACCTCGGTGCAGGCGGCGCAGTGGAATATCGAAGCCAACGGTGCGGCCAACATCCGCCTGGCGCGGCTTTCCGCCGAAGAGTTCACCCAGGCCTACCAGGGCGTGCGCCGTTTCCGCCGCTTGCAGGAGCAGGGCATCGGGCTGGCGGATTATGCGTTTTCCACCGTGTTTGTCGATCCGCCGCGCGCCGGCATAGACGATGCCACCTTGCGCCTGCTGCAGAATTTCGACAACATCATCTACGTTTCCTGCAATCCGGAAACCCTGTACGCCAACCTCGCCACGCTCACACAAACCCACGGCATCGAACGCGCCGCGCTGTTCGACCAATTCCCGTTTACGCCGCATATTGAGAGCGGGGTATTGCTGCGGCGGCGATAGGGCTGTTGCGGCCAAAGGCTACCTGAAAAGGGGAAATCGATTTTCAGGTAGCCTTTTGCATGCGCTGCGGCTGCCTGTTTGGTTTGTCATTGGTGTTGGCGATATAATCAAGCTCTTCCCAACAACCGACTCAAAGGAGTTTCATCATGGCCAAAACCATTATCCATACCGACCACGCTCCCGCCGCCATCGGTGCTTATTCCCAAGCCGTGCGCGCCGGCGATACCATTTATTTGAGCGGCCAGATTCCGCTGGTGCCCGCCACCATGCAGGTGGTGGAAGGCGGCTTTGCCGAACAGACCCGCCAAGTGTTTGAAAACCTCAAAGCCGTGATTGAAGCCGCCGGCGGCAGCTTTGCTGATGTGGTGAAACTCAACGCCTACCTCACCGACCTTTCCAACTTCGCCACCTTCAACCAAATCATGGGCGAATACTGCCACGAACCTTTCCCCGCCCGCGCCGCCGTGCAGGTGTCTGCCCTGCCTAAAGGTGTGCTAGTGGAAGTGGAAGGCGTGGTGGTGCTGAACGCCTAAGCATAATAAAGGCTACCTGAAAACTGCTGCAGCTTGCGTTTTCAGGTAGCCTTTCGCTTTATCTGACCCACTATAAATCTCCTCTAACACAAACATCATGGCACACTACGCAATCGGCGACCTGCAAGGCTGTTTCGCCGAATTTCAAGAACTGCTCGCCCACATCGGCTTCAACCACGGCCGCGACACCCTTTGGCTGGTAGGCGATATCGTCAACCGCGGCCCCCAATCCCTCGACTGCCTGCGCTACATCAAGCAGCACGAAAGCAGCATCCGCACCGTGCTCGGCAACCACGACCTCCATCTCTTGGCTATTGCCCATGGGCACGGCAAGCTCAAACGCAGCGACACGGTGGCCGACATCCTCGATGCCCCCGACCGCCAAGTGCTGCTCGATTGGCTGCGGCACCAGCCCCTGATGCTGCAACACGGCAACAACCTGATCGTGCACGCCGGCATTTGGCCGCAATGGACGGCTGAAACCGCGCAGCAGCGTGCCGCCGAAGTGGCCGCCGCCTTGCAAAGCCGCCCCGATTGGTTTTTTGCCCATATGTATGGCAACAAGCCCGAGAGCGACTGCGCCGATAACGAAACCGAACGCCTGCGCTTCGCCACCAATGTGTTCACCCGCATGCGCGCCCTACACTGCGACGGCCGCATGGATTTCGACTACAAAGCCACCCTGCCCGAAATGCCATCCGACCTCATGCCCTGGTTCCGTGCGCCCGGGCGGCAAACCCTTGGTTATCAAACCGTATTCGGCCATTGGTCGGCACTCGGCCTGTATCGCGGCGAGCAGGTATGCGGCATCGATACCGGCGCGCTGTGGGGCGGCCAGCTTACCGCGCTGGATTTAGATACGCAGCAGATTTTTCAGGTAGCCTCCAAGCAGCCTAAGAAATTTGGCTAACATATTGTCGCCACATGATTTAATGTTTATTAACACGAACATGCGGGCAAGCAGGGCGGGCTTTTGTTACAATGCGGCCTGTTCGCGCCTGCCTGAACAGCTTACCGCAGCGCGTTTCCCAACCAATTGAAGGAGTTCCTATGAACAGCAAATTAGTCATCCCCGCCGCCATCGCCGTATTGGCACTGAGCGCCTGTTCCAGCAGCAAAGCCCCGGAAGGCAATCAGCCGCAAACCCAGCAGGGTCAGCAAGCGCAGCAAGGCAACGGTGAAGCTACTGCTGCCATTGGCAAGATTCAGGTAGCCCAAGTGGACAGCATCGACAAAACCGTAGAAGTGCACTACACCTGCCAAGCCGGTAACGGCCAGCAGCAAAAAGTGGGCGCCATGTACGGTATCAAGAGCGGCACCTTGGTGGTAGCGCAGCTGAAAATCAACGATAAAGTTTCCCCCGGCCTGTGGCGCGTGCTCAACGACAGCAACGGCCAGCAGCAAAACAGCTATTATGGCGAAGGCGTGATTTGGGTAACCGGCAAAGCCACCCCTGCCAACGTAGCCACCACCAACGCCATCGGCCTGCTGCAGGCACAGAGTGTGGATGATGCCGGCAACCCGGTAAACCTCACAACCGTGCTGGAAAACTGCCAAGTGAGCCGCCAAGCCGCTCCGGCTCGCGGCAACCGCCAGCAACGCCGCCGCTAAGCCGGTATGATGAAAATGGAAAAGCTGCCTTAATGGGCAGCTTTTTTTGTGGGAGAACAGGCTACCTGAAAGGGTGTGGATGGTTTCAGGTAGCCTGTGGTTATAGTGAATTAAATTTAAACCAGTACAGCGTTGGCTCGCCTTGCCGTAACGTGTGTACTGTCTGCGGCTCGCCGCCTTGTCCTGATTTAAATTTAATCCACTATATGGTGAGTTGGCTTCGATTGATGCTTGTCGCTCGTCATCTTGTATCGAAAAATAATTTAATCCGCCATGTTTTTACCTGTGATGGTATCAGTGAAGTGTAAATCGACATCTCGTCCGCTAGGGGAGAACTCGATTTTATATAGGTTGGAATTACGGAAGAGGGTGTGGGTGTGCAGCATGTTTCAGGTAGCCTTTCTGCCTATTGATTCGCCCGAATCCAGGCCAACCAGCGGTCGAACAGGTCGGGCTGCAGGCCGGCGATAACGGAGCGTTTGAAAACGTGTTCGCCGCTCCAGAAGTCGTCTCCTTCTAGCGTGGCCAGGCGGCCGCCGGCTTCTTCGTAGATCAGGGCGCCGGCGGCGTAGTCCCACAGTTTTTGGCCGCCGTGCAGGTAGAGGTCGTAGCGGCCGGCGGCGAGGTAGCACCAGTCGAGCGTGCTGGAGCCCATACTGCGCTGCGAGCCGAAGGGGTGGAGGGTTTGCATGCGGTTGGCGAGTTTGCCTGAACGCAGATATTTCACTTCCACGCCGGCAATAGATTCATGCAGTTTTTTCGGTGTGTTACGTAAGGGCAGGGGGCGGCCGTTGAGATGTGCGCCGTGACCGCGTTCGGCAGTGAACATTTCCTGCATCATGGGGTGGAAAATGGCTCCTAGCTGGGCGCGGCCGTGGCGGATATAGGCCACGGAGAGGGCGAAGTGCGGTAGGCCGTTGATGAAGTTGTTGGTGCCGTCGATAGGGTCGACCACCCACAGCCCGGTTGTGGCGTGTTGCCACATGGCATGCTGCTCTTCGGCGCTCATTTCTTCGCCCTGCATCGGGCAGTCGATGATTTGCGGCAGTTTTTGGGCAAACAGGGCTTGGGCGTGCAGGTCGGCTTCGGTGAGGCGGGTGCCGTCGCTTTTGGTGCTGACGGCGGCGTTGAGGAAACGCGGCATTACGGCGGTTTGCGCCACTTCGCGAACCAGTTCTGCTAAACGGTTGAGCAAAATCTTTCCTTCCCGATGCTTTTCTGATAGAAACGGGATATTAACCATTTTTCGGGGTAAACAACAGATGCCGCGTTTTTATGTTCCGCAAACTTTTGTTGCCGGCGAGGTGCTGAGGCTACCTGAAAATGTGTGCCGGCATATCCAAGTGCTGCGCTTGCAGGCGGGTGAGCCGCTGGTGTTGTTTGACGGCCGGGGACAGGCGGCGCAGGCGGAATTGCTGGAAATCGGGCGCAAACAGGCGTTGGCGCGGGTGGATCGATTGCTCATGGAATCGCGCGAATCGCCGCTGGCGGTTACGCTGATTCAGGCGGTGTCGGCTTCGGAAAAGATGGATTTTGCAGTGCAAAAGGGCACAGAATTGGGGGTGAAACGCATCGTGCCGGCGGTTTCCATGCGCTCGAATGTACGGCTTTCGGGCGAGCGGGCGGAGAAAAAGGTGCGGCGCTGGCAGGAAATTGCTGTATCGGCCTGTGAGCAATGCGGGCGCAACGAAGTGCCGCCGGTGGCGCCGATTGCCGATTTGTCGCAGGTGCTGGCTGCGCTGCCGGCCGATTCGGGCGCGCGGCTGTTGTTGAGCCCGCACGGCGGTGTGCCGCTGTGCAGCCTGCCGCCGGCGCAAAGCGCGGTGTTGCTGATTGGGCCGGAAGGCGGGTTGACGGCAGAAGAAGAGGATTTGGCACGCTCGTATGGGTTTCAGGCGGTGCAGCTCGGCGCACGGGTGTTGCGCACTGAAACGGCGGCGCTGGCGGCATTGGCGGCGATGCAGGCCTTGTGGGGCGATTTTTAGCGGCATGGGCGCTGTGCTAAAATGCGCGAATTGAAAGTTTTCAGGTAGCCTTCTTCCTTACCTTAGAGGCTACCTGAAAAAATAACTGGATTAGGAAACAGATAAATGGCAAAACCGAAAAGCGGCCTCGGCGGCCGGGGCTTGGATTCTTTGTTGGCCGGTGCGGTGGGCGACAGCAGCGGCGACAGGCTGACCAGCGTGCCGGTGCGCGACATCAAGCCTGGGCGCTATCAGCCGCGTTCGCAAATGGACGACGAAGGCCTGCAGGAGCTGGCCGATTCGATTAAAGCGCAGGGCGTGATCCAGCCGGTTATCGTGCGCGAGCACGGCTTGTCGCAATACGAACTGATTGCCGGCGAGCGCCGGTGGCGTGCCAGTCAGCTGGCGGGGTTGACCGAAATTCCAGTGGTGATTAAGAGCATTGGCGACGAAGAGGCGCTGGCGATGGGCTTGATTGAAAATATCCAGCGCGAAAACCTCAATCCGATTGAAGAGGCGCAGGGTTTGAAGCGTTTGGTGGACGAATTCGGCCTTACGCACGAAACCGTGGCCAAGGCAGTAGGGCGCAGCCGCAGTGCGGTGTCGAACAGCCTGCGTTTGTTGGCTCTGCCCGAGCCGGTGCAGGAAATGCTGTTTTTGCGCCAGCTGGAAATGGGGCATGCGCGGGCTTTGTTGTCGCTGCCAGTGATGGAGCAGCTTTCCTTGGCGCAGAAGGCGGTGAAAAACGGCTGGTCGGTGCGCGAGGTGGAACGGCGCAGCCAGCTGGCGCAACAGACACCGCAGGAGAAAAAACCCAAAACTGTCAGTCCGGATATACGCTACCTGAATGAGGCGCTTACGGAAAAATTGGGCGTGCGCGCAGAAGTGCAAACGGCCAACCACAAGCGCGGGAAGGTGGTGTTGCATTTCGACAGCCCGGAAACCTTTGCGCGGTTGATGCAGCAGCTGGATGTGAAGTTGCCTGATTGAGCAAAGGTTTGTCTGAGGTTTTAGGTGCTTGAAAGTTATGTCTGTATGGTTTTCAGGTAGCCTTAGTAATGCTTTGAATATTGATATTGTTTGACAAGAATTAACATTTTTCTTGACTTTGTTGGCGTTTTTGCTTATATTTAAAAAGCTAACATTTAGTGTATGAAGATGGATGTATGGCGGCAACAATTTATCTCCAATTGGTAATCACGGCGATACTTGTTGCTGTTTTTTGGGTGTTTTCCGGTACGGTTGCAGCCAAGTCGGCAGCGCTGGGTTGTTTGTGTTATACCGTGCCCACCATCTTGGCGGTACTGGTTTTAAGGTTTTTCCTGAAGTTTCCGAAATGGAGTGGCAGCGCATTCTGGCTGGGAGAAAGTTTAAAAATAGTACTGGCGCTCGTGTTAATGACGCTGGTGTTCGTTTTTTATCGCCAACACATCGTGTTCGTCCCGTTTATTGTCGGGCTGGGCGCGGTGAGTCATGCGGTGTTATTGATATTTTTGAAGGTTAAGAAGTATGGCCGGTGAAAGCATGAGTGCAGCCGACTACATCAAGCACCATTTACAAAGCTTGACCAGTTTGTCGGATGTGAGCAAAGGGCAGGGTCTGCGAAATATTGCCGATTTCTCGGTTGTCAATTTGGATTCCCTTTTTATTGCGGCTTTTTTGGCGATTCTCGGGTCGCTGGCAATGTGGTATGCCGCTCGCAAGGCGACGCCAGGGGTGCCGGGGCGTTTTCAAGCTGCTATAGAAATCTTGTTCGAGTTTATCGATAATCTGTGCAAGGGTATTATTCACAACGAGCAATCGCGTAAAACAGTGGCGCCGTTGGGTTTGGCGCTGTTTGTTTGGATTGTCCTGATGAATACTATGGACTTATTGCCGGTAGATTTGTTGCCGTGGATTTGGCAGCATGTAACTGGTAATCATCATGCCCTACTGCGTGTGGTGCCGACCGCAGATTTGAATATTACCTTAGGCATGTCAATTGGCGTGCTGCTTACCTGCTTTCTGTTCAATATCAAAATTAAAGGGTTGGGCGGCTGGATTCATGAACTGTTTGCCGCGCCGTTTGGTATTTGGCTGGCTCCGTTCAATTTTATTTTGAATCTGGTGGAATTTTCTTCCAAAACCATTTCGCACGGCATGCGACTGTTCGGTAATATGTATGCCGGTGAGTTGGTGTTTTTGCTGATTGCCATGCTGGGTGGTGCTTGGGCGATGCCGGGTGAAGCAGTTACCTGGATTGACCCAGTGCTGGCGTTCTTCCATATCTTGGCTGGATTTATTTGGGCAGTATTCCATATTCTGGTTATTGTGTTGCAAGCGTTTATTTTCGTTGCTTTGGCTTTTGTTTATATCGGCCAAGCGCATAGTTCCCATTAGTAGTTTGTTGTTTTTTGTAGTAGTTTAACTTTCACTTTTAGATAAGGAGTTTTAAATGGATTTGAATAGTGCATTGGCCATCACTTGCGGCCTGATTGTTGCGTTCGGTGCTGTGGCTGCTGCGGCCAGTATCGCATTCGTGGGCTCAAAGTATCTGGAGGCTTCTGCTCGCCAGCCTGAGCTGATTGAACCGCTGCAAACCAAATTGTTCCTGATTGCCGGTTTGATCGACGCGGCATTCTTGATCGGCGTGGCTGTTGCTTTGCTGTTCGCCTTCGTGAATCCGTTTGCCCCGGCAGTTGCAGGTTAAGATTACACAAACTTTTGACGTTTGTTTTAACCCTAACTGTGAAGGTTGAGTAAAGTGAATATTAATTCAGCTTTAATCATACAAATAATCGTCTTTTGCCTGCTGGTGTGGTTCACCGTGAAATTCGTGTGGCCACCCATTGCCAAGGCTTTAGATGAGCGTGCCAGCAAAATTGCCGAAGGCTTGGCTGCTGCCGAGCGTGGAAAAAGTGATTTCGAACAGGCTGAAAAGCGTGTGGCTGAACTCATGGCTGAAGGTCGTGATCAAGTTGCCGAAATCATCACTAATGCAGAGAAACGCGCCTCTCAAATCGTTGAGGATGCTAAAAAGCAGGCCTCTGATGAGGCTGCTCGTGTTGCTGCGCAGGCTAAGGCCGATGTGGAGCAGGAAGTTAATCGGGCACGCGAAGCTCTGCGTGAGCAGGTGGCTGCGCTGGCAGTTAAAGGTGCTGAACAGATTCTGTGCAGCGAGATTAATGCCGATAAACATGCCCACTTGCTGGGTATGTTGAAGCAGGAGCTGTAAAACTATGGCTGAACTTGCCACCATTGCTAGGCCGTATGCTAAAGCATTATTTGAATTGGCATCTGAAAAAGGCCAAGTTGAACTTTGGCTGCAGAAGCTGAAAGATTTGGCGTGGGCTGTCGGACAACCTAAGCTTACCACGTTGCTGGATGATGCTGGCATTGCTCCTCACCAGAAGGCGGATGCCTTGATTGGATTGCTGGACGATATCCAGGCGCCGCAATATACGGATTTCAAAAATTTTCTGTATGTGCTGGCTGAAGGTGGTAGATTGACAGTTTTGCCAGAAGTCTATAACCAATATCAAGCATTGGTACTGGCAAAAGACCATATACAGAAGGCTATAATTTACAGTGCCTTCCCGATGAGTGAAGGACAGTTCGCCAAGGTGGTAAGTGATTGCCAGCAGAAATTTGGCCACAAGCTGGAGGCTACTTTAAAGGTGGTGCCCGAGCTGATTGGTGGTATCAAAATTGAAGTTGGAGATAAAGTTTTGGACTTGTCCGTGCGGGGGAAGTTGAAAAACCTGTATACGGCCATGATAAATTAGGAGAGTTTCATGCAGCTTAATCCTGCTGAAATCAGTGAGTTGTTAAAATCTAAAATTGAAAACCTGAATGTAAAACAGGAAGCCAACACCTATGGGGGTGTGATTTCTGTGACCGACGGTATCGTGCGTGTACACGGATTGTCGGATGTAATGCAGGGTGAGATGTTAGAGTTCCCCGGCAACACGTTCGGCTTGGCCATGAACTTGGAGCGTGACTCGGTTGGTGCGATTGTATTGGGCGAGTACGAGCATATTAAAGAAGGTGATCAAGTTAAATGTACCGGTCGTATTTTGGAAGTGCCGGTTGGTCGAGAGCTAGTTGGCCGTGTTGTGAATGCCCTGGGTCAGCCGATTGATGGCAAGGGTCCTATTAACGCTAAAGAAACTGCGCCGATTGAGAAAATCGCTCCAGGTGTAATTGCACGCCAATCCGTAGATCAGCCAATGCAAACTGGCTTGAAATCAGTGGATTCTATGGTACCGATTGGTCGTGGCCAGCGTGAATTGATTATTGGCGACCGTCAAACTGGTAAGACAGCTGTTGCATTGGATGCGATTGTCAATCAAAAAGGCACCGGTGTTATCTGTATTTATGTGGCAATCGGGCAAAAAGCCTCCTCTATTGCTAACGTAGTACGCAAACTGGAAGAGCATGGCGCAATGGAGCATACCATTGTGGTGGCGGCAACTGCTTCTGAAGCAGCGGCTCTGCAGTTTATTGCTCCGTATTCTGGTTGCACGATGGGCGAGTATTTCCGCGATCGTGGCGAAGATGCGTTGATTGTGTATGATGATTTGTCTAAACAAGCTGTTGCCTATCGTCAAATTTCTTTGCTGTTGCGCCGCCCGCCTGGTCGTGAAGCTTATCCAGGTGACGTTTTCTATCTGCACAGTCGTCTGCTGGAACGAGCTGCACGCATCAATGCTGATGAGGTAGAAAAACGTACAAACGGTGAAGTAAAAGGGAAAACTGGCTCATTGACTGCATTGCCGATTATCGAGACCCAAGCCGGTGACGTGTCTGCTTTCGTGCCGACTAACGTAATTTCTATTACTGATGGTCAGATTTTCTTGGAAACTGATTTGTTCAACTCAGGCATCCGCCCGGCCATTAACGCAGGTATTTCCGTATCTCGCGTAGGCGGTTCTGCCCAAACCAAAGTTATTAAAAAACTGGGTGGTGGTATCCGTTTAGCTTTGGCTCAATATCGTGAATTGGCAGCATTCTCTCAATTTGCTTCTGATTTGGACGAGGCTACCCGCAAGCAGTTGCAACATGGTGAAGTGGTTACTGAATTGATGAAGCAAAAACAATTCAGCACCATGAGTATTGCTGAAATGGCTTTGACCTTGTGGGCGATTAACAAAGGCTCTTACGAAGATGTGCCGGTATCTAAGGCATTAGCGTTTGAGGCTGACTTCTTGGGCTATATGCGTACGCAGCACGCCGATGTGCTGGATCAAATCAATCAGCAGGGCGTGATGAGTGATGAGAACGAGCAAGTTTTGACCGAAGCTATCAGCACATTTAAAGCCTCCCGCAACTACTCGGCTTAAACCGCAGAAAAGGAAAAGTCTGAAATGGCAGTAGGGAAAGAAATCCTCACAAAAATCCGCAGTGTACAGAATACACAGAAGATTACCAAAGCCATGCAGATGGTATCGACTTCCAAAATGCGGAAAACGCAGGACAGAATGCGTTTGGCACGGCCTTATGCCGAGAAAGTGCGTATAGTGATGAGCCACTTGGCGCAGGTAGAAACTGAGCATAAGCAGTTGCCAATCTTGGAAAGCCGAGAAAACATTCGACGTGCCGGTTTCATCTTGATCACTACTGACAAGGGCTTGTGTGGCGGGTTGAATGCCAATTTGCTGAAGAAGTTTTTGGGGCAGGTGCAAGAGTATCAGCAGCAGGGCGTGGAAGTGGAGGTTATCTGCTTCGGTAGTAAAGGCTTAGCTGCCTGTAATCGTGCAGGCCTCAATGTGGTGGCCAGTGCGGTGAATCTGGGTGACACTCCGAAAATGGAAGTGCTGCTTGGTTCGCTGACTGAAGTGTTTCAGCGTTATGCTGATGGTGGCTTGGATATTGTGCACTTGGTGTATTCTAGATTTATCAATACCATGCGCCAAGAGCCAAATTTGGAGACCTTGCTGCCTATCGGTCACAATGTGCTGAACGAAATATCGGAAGCAGAAGAATACGGCCGAGAATATGTTTATGAGCCGTCGCCAATTTTGGTGTTGGAATATTTGGTACGCCGCTATTTGGAATCGGTGGTGTATCAGGCTTTGTGTGAAAACATGGCTTCCGAGCAGTCTGCCCGTATGGTAGCAATGAAGGCCGCTACGGATAACGCAAGCAACGCAATTAAGGAATTACGCCTGATTTACAACAAATCCCGTCAGGCAGCGATTACTACTGAACTGTCGGAAATTGTAGCCGGTGCCGCTGCAGTATAGGTGGGCAGAGCAGGCAGATTTGAATATTTAGGATAGATAAATGAACCAAGGCAAAATCGTACAAATTATTGGTGCGGTAGTCGACGTGGAGTTTCCGCGTACCGCCATTCCGCGTGTTTACGATGCACTCAAACTGGTTGATACTGATTTGACGCTGGAAGTACAGCAGCAGCTTGGTGACGGCGTTGTCCGTACCATTGCGATGGGTAGTACAGACGGTTTGAAACGTGGCTTGGCTGTGCAAAATACTGGTGCACCGATTACTGTGCCGGTGGGGAAAGCCACCCTAGGCCGCATCATGGACGTTCTGGGCAACCCCGTGGACGAACAAGGTCCGATCGGTTCTGGCCAAACCCGTGCTATTCATCAATTTGCACCTAAGTTCGACGAACTCTCCAGCACTACTGAATTGTTGGAAACAGGCATTAAAGTGATCGATTTGCTTTGTCCGTTTGCTAAAGGTGGTAAAGTGGGTCTGTTTGGCGGTGCCGGTGTGGGCAAAACCGTGAACATGATGGAGCTGATTAACAACATTGCCAAAGCGCACAGTGGTCTTTCCGTATTCGCTGGCGTGGGTGAGCGTACTCGTGAAGGTAACGACTTCTACCACGAAATGAAAGACTCCAACGTGTTGGATAAAGTGGCAATGGTGTATGGCCAGATGAACGAGCCTCCTGGTAACCGCTTGCGTGTTGCTCTAACTGGTTTGTCGATGGCTGAATACTTCCGTGACGAAAAAGACGAAAACGGCAAAGGCCGTGACGTATTGTTCTTTGTGGATAATATCTACCGCTATACTCTGGCCGGTACCGAAGTGTCGGCTCTGCTTGGCCGTATGCCTTCTGCTGTGGGTTATCAGCCAACTTTGGCTGAAGAAATGGGTCGTTTGCAGGAGCGTATTACCTCCACCCAAACCGGCTCCATCACTTCTATCCAAGCTGTATATGTACCGGCTGACGACTTGACCGACCCGTCCCCTGCCACTACGTTTGCCCACTTGGATGCGACTGTAGTATTGAGCCGCGATATTGCCTCCTTGGGTATTTACCCTGCGGTAGACCCTTTGGACTCCACTTCTCGCCAGCTCGATCCGATGGTGCTCGGCCAAGAGCACTACGATGTGGCTCGTGGCGTGCAATCTACCTTGCAGAAATACAAAGAATTGCGCGATATTATCGCCATTTTGGGTATGGACGAGTTGTCTGATGAAGACAAGATGACGGTGATGCGTGCCCGTAAGATCCAGCGCTTCCTGTCTCAGCCTTTCCATGTGGCAGAAGTGTTTACCGGCTCGCCCGGCAAATACGTTTCGCTGCGCGATACCGTAGCTGGTTTCAAAGCTATTTTGAGCGGCGAATACGACCACTTGCCGGAGCAGGCCTTCTATATGGTGGGCAGCATCGAAGAGGCTGTGGAAAAAGCCAAAACCCTGAACTGAGGAATGCAGCATGAATATCATGCAGGTTGATGTGGTCAGCAATGAGGAGAGTATCTACTCCGGCGAAGCCAGCTTCGCCGTGGTGCCGACCCTAAACGGCGAGCTCGGTATTTACCCTCGTCACGAGCCGATTATGAGCTTGGTGCGCCCTGGGGTGCTGCGTTTGCAGGTGCCGGAGCAGGAAGAAGAGGTTTTGGTGGCTATTTCCGGTGGTATTCTGGAAGTGCAGCCGCACAAAATCATGATTTTAGCTGACGTGGCTGTGCGCAGTGCCGAGCTGGATCAGGCGCGGGCAGAGGAAGCTAGAAAAGCTGCCGAAGCTGGTGTGAAACAGGCCAAAGATGATGAATCAATGGCTAAAGCCCAGGCAGCACTGGCGATTGCGTTGGCCGAACTGAAGGCTCTCAATTACCTGCGTATTAAAAACAAGCGCTAAACCAATCGGTTTGACGGACGAAAATAAAGCACGATTACATCGTGCTTTATTTTTCTTGGCGACTCAGGCTACCTGAAAAGGCTAAGGTTAAGGGGCATATCTGCTTTGCCGACAATACCATTTTCAGGTAGCCTGCTTTGATAGGCGGGTGGTGGTATCAATCCTCAACCGAACAGCCATGGTCGGTCAGGATTTTGCGGTACACGGCATCGGGAACGTAGCGGCGGATGGTTTTCTGCCAGTTTTGCGGGCCGACCATGCCTTTGACCATGGTGGACGATACTTCGGCAAATTCGCGCGGCGGCATCAAGATAACGGTGGTGATGGCCGGCTGCAGGTCAGCATTGATGTAACGCATGGCGCGTTCGTATTCATAGTCGGAAGCGCTGCGGATGCCGCGCACCACGAAATCGGCTTGGATGCTGTCGGCGAAATCAACCAGAAATCGGTTGTGGAATTGGGTAACGCGCACATTGGGGAATTCGGCAGTGATTGCCACCAACATGGCTTTGCGCTCTTCCAGTGTGTAGGTGGCATGCTTATCGGGATTGGTGCCGATGGCCACAACAAGTTCGTCAAACATGGCCTGTGCGTGGCGGATCATCCACAGGTGGCCGTTGGTGGGGGGGTCGAAACTGCCGGCGTAAACCGCGCGGCGGTGGTGTGGTTGCATAGTCAGTTCTGCATAGGACAAATTAAAAACGGGCGAAGCCTACCCCGCTTGCTGCGGCAGCGCAAGTTTATTTTGGTAGGCTTGCGGGTTGAAGCCGTTGCGCATTATCTTCAGCCAGTGCGTTTTCAGGTAGCCTCTAGCCAGAAAAGGCTACCTGAAAACACCATGCAGCGATGATTTGGCTATATAATGCCGCTTCTTTATCAAGGCTACCTGAAAACATGAATTGGGTTGCGAAATTTGAGGATTGGTGTAGTCGGCGCTATGTGTATTGGCCGCTGGTAATGCTGCTGGCAGCCGCCACGCCGCTGGCGTTTGCGCCGTATTACCATTTTTGGCTGATGCCGCTGCTGTTCGGCGCCCTGATTCGGCTTACCGAGCTGCGGCCGCAAAACAGCGTGTTTGGTGCCTACTGCTTCGGGTTGGTGGGCTACGCCGCACAGTTCTATTGGATACACACCGCGCTGCACGACATATCCGGCCTGCCCAATCTGTATGCCCTGCCGCTCACCATTCTGTTGCCCGCCTATCTCGCCCTTTATCCCGCCGCCTGCTTCTGGTTGCTGGAAAAAGCCCGTCTACCGCGTGGCTGGCGCATTGGCCTTTTATTGCCCGTATTGTGGACGCTGGCTGAATTTGCCCGCGAGCGGGCGATTACCGGCTTCGGCTGGGGTGCATTGGGCTACAGCCAGGTGGCTGACCTTTCCCCGCTGGCCGGCTATGCTCCTGTGGGCGGGTTGCACTTGCTTACCCTGCTGTGTGCCTTTTGCGGCGCGTGGCTGGTGCTGGTGTTGTACAACCAAGGCTGGAAGCGGCGGGTATTGCCGCTTATGCTGCTTATCAGTGTCATCATCGGCGGCTGGCGGCTGCGCCAAGAGCGTTTCACCGAGCCTGATGGCAGCAGCGCCACCGTGGCATTGGTGCAAGGCAATATAGCGCAAACTCTGAAATGGGATACCGCCTATCTGAACGAGACCATGCAAAGCTACTACGAGCAAGTAGCCAACAGTCATGCTGATATCACCATCTTGCCCGAAACCTCCATTCCCGTGATGCGGCAGGACTTGCAGGAATACAATCCCGGCATCCTCGACCAATTTGCCTACGAAGCCCAGCGCAACGGCAGTGCGCTCGCCATGGGTATTGCCCAATACAACCAGCAGCGCACAGGCTACCTGAACGCCGTAATCAACTTGAGCAATTACCACCCCGACCGCCCCGACGACATTCCGTTCTACGCCAAGAACCACCTCGTTCCCTTCGGCGAATACAAGCCCTTGCCCACCATCACCGAGCCGCTGTACCGCATGATGAATATGCCCCTGGCCGGTTTCGAGCGCGGCGGCAGCGCCCAAGCACCGCTGCTTTTGGCCAACCAGCGTGTGGCGTTTAACGTGTGCTACGAAGACGGCTTCGGCGACGAACTGATTGCTTCTGCCAAACAAGCCAGCCTCCTGGCCAACGTGAGCAATTTGGGCTGGTTTGTCCGCTCCAATGCTATCCACCAGCATTTGCAAATATCGCAAACCCGCGCGCTTGAGCTTGGCCGCTACATGGTGCGCGCCACCAACACTGGCGCCACCGCCATCATCAACCCGCAAGGCCAAGTGGTGAAACTCGCTCCGCCCGACACTCGCACCGTGCTCGAAGGCAGCATTGAAGGCTATCGTGGCGAAACCCCGTATATGAAAATGGGCGGCTCGCTGCCATTGGTGTGCAGTTTGTTGTGTTTGGCCGTATTGCTGATGCTGGCCGGCTATCTGCCTCGGCGCAAACCTGCTTCCGATGCAATAGAGGAAAGGCTACCTGAAAAAAGCAGCGAGCCAAGTGCCGAGCCGAAAGATGAGGGCAAATAAATACGGTTGCCCGAAGTTGTTGCTGGTTATTGCAATATAGAAAATAAATTAGAACTTAAAAAATACAGAATTTAACCTATCGTAAACCAAAATCACACAATATAGGTGTTTAATCACCCCTGTAACTAAAGAGACAGAAAAGATAAATGCCGCCGAAGGCGGTGGAAAATACCAAAAGGAATCAAAGAACAATGAATAACGCATTTGCATTGCCCATCCCCAGCGGCCACGGCAGCTTGGAGCAATACATTCACACCGTGAACAGCATCCCGCTGCTCACGGCAGAGGAAGAGCACAGCCTGGCCGTGCGCCAGCTGCAAGGCGATTTGGAAGCCGCCAAGCAACTGATTTTGTCGCACTTACGCGTAGTTGTGTCCATTGCGCGCGGCTACGACGGCTACGGCCTCAACCAAGCCGACTTGATTCAAGAAGGCAACATCGGCTTGATGAAAGCCGTAAAACGTTATGAACCCAATCGCGGCGCCCGCCTGTTTTCCTTTGCCGTACATTGGATTAAGGCCGAAATCCACGAATTTATCCTGCGCAACTGGCGTATGGTGCGCGTGGCTACTACCAAGCCGCAGCGCAAACTCTTCTTCAACCTGCGCAGCATGCGTAAAAGCATGAACGCCCTCTCGCCCGAAGAAGCGCAAACCATCGCCGACGATTTGGGCGTGAAAATGGACGAAGTGCTGGAAATGGAACAGCGCATGACCGGCAAAGACATTGCTTTGCTGCCAGATAACAGCGATAGCGACGAAGACAGCTACGCGCCCATCGACTGGTTGGCTGATACCCGCAGCGAGCCCACCCAGCAAATTGCCCAAAAAGCCCGCTACGCCATGCAGACCGAAGGTCTGCAAAACGCGCTTGCCCAGCTGGACGACCGCAGCCGCCGCATTGTGGAAAGCCGCTGGCTGCAAGACGACGGCGGCCTTACCCTGCACGAGCTGGCTGCCGAATATGGCGTATCCGCTGAGCGCATCCGCCAGATTGAAGCCAAAGCCATTCAAAAATTGCGTGGCTTTATGAGTGAAGAGTGAGCTGCTGGTATAGATAAATGAAGGCTGCCCGAAAGGGCAGCTTTTTTTCGTTGGGTATTGTTTGGGCTTCGCATGGATTATGGTTGAGCTCGCATTGTGTATTTGCCCAGCCCTGCCTTGTTACGCTTCAACATCGTTGCCGCTTGGATTTCAGGTAGCCGGTGTATGGTATGTCGCTTGCTTGCAGATGGGGATGGTGGCTACCTGAAAAATTGGCATAAGTAACAAAAAAGGTGCTATTTCAGAGAACCTTGCCAGTAAGTAACA
>CAUUTP010000003.1:0-62280 GCA_963548155.1 uncultured Eikenella sp. | reverse complement strand
AATATCTTTAATGATGGTTTTCTGCGGCGGCACAACCTTGCTCACGCGCAGCATGGAATAGACGTATTGCGACATAACAACTCCTCGAAAATAGGGGAAACAGGCAAATGGGTAAATGCCGCCGATTCTAACCGAAAAAAGCATTTCAGGCAGCCGAAAGGCTACCTGAAAATACAGGTCGACTGCGTTTCTGAGAAAAAGAAATTTTTCAGGTAGCCTCTCCCCCTCTTGAGGCTACCTGAAAACTGACATCATCTATCCGGCAGCAAAAAACGGCGTTTGCAGCCCGGTTTGCACACAGCCCTTTCAGCCTGCCCGCTCTTGCCTTACAATGCCGCCCGTTCTTTCTATTTGCGGTTTTCCCATGCTTGCCAGCCTGATTGATTTCGTTCTGCATATCGACCAACACCTCATCGAGCTCACCCAAACCTACGGCCTGTGGATTTATGCCATCCTGTTCCTCATCGTGTTTTGCGAAACCGGGCTGGTGGTTACGCCCTTTCTGCCGGGTGATTCGTTCTTGTTTGCTGCCGGCGCGGTGGCGGCGCTGGGCGGGATGAATGTGCATATCGCGGCCGCGCTGCTCTTGGCGGCAGCGGTAATCGGCGATGCGGTAAACTTCGCCATCGGCAAGTATTTCGGCGAAAAGCTGTTTGCCAAACCGGATTCGCGCGTGTTCAAACGCGAGTATCTGGATAAAACCCATGCTTTCTACGAAAAATACGGCGGCAAAACGATTATTCTGGCGCGATTCGTGCCGATTGTGCGCACCTTTGCGCCCTTCGTAGCGGGTATGGGCAATATGCATTACGGCCGCTTTATCCGCTACAATATCATCGGCGCGCTGATGTGGGTGGGGCTGCTCACTTATGCGGGCTACTTCTTCGGCGAGCTGCCGGTGGTGAAAAATAATTTCGGCTTGGTGGCGATCGGCATTATCGTGGTGTCCGTGCTACCGATGGCAGTGGAAATCGCCAAGGCCAAATGGGGGAAGAAGGCTTAGTCTGCCGCTCCTGCTTCATTTTCAGGTAGCCTCTTACCATAGCGAATTAACATGGCGGCAAGCCAACGCAGTAGCAGTCTTATTGTCATTCACTCTATTTTTAAACGGCTAATTTCTTTTCAGGTAGCCTTCACGTTTTCCTATGATTTATCCTTGGCATGAATCCGCTTGGCGGCAGTTGGCTGCCCAATGGGGCAACCGCCCCAACGCCTGGCTGCTCACCGGCCGGCGCGATACCGGCAAAACCGCGTTTGCCCGCCATCTGGCGCAGGCGCTGTTGTGCGAACAGCCGCAGGCCGAACACCAGCCATGCGGCAGCTGCCCTTCCTGCCATCTGTTCGCCCAAGGCAGCCATCCGGACTACTACGAACTCGCGCCCGAGCTGCCTGCCGAAGGCGAAAGCGCGCGCAAGCTGCTGCAAATCAAAATCGATGCCGTGCGCGCCGTGCTATCGCCACTGCTGCAAAGCTCCGTGCGCGGCGGACTGCGCGTGGTGCTGGTGCAGCCAGCGGAAACCATGAACACCCAAGCCGCCAACGCGCTGCTGAAAATGCTGGAAGAGCCGCCCGCATCGGTGGTATTTCTCTTGGTTACCCACAACAAAGACCGCTTGCTGCCCACCATTAAAAGCCGCTGCCGCCCCTTCCTGCTGCCCGCCCCGAGTGCAGAAGAAGCCTTAGGCTACCTGAAAACGCAAAACACCCCCCAAGCCGAAGCCCTGCTCGCCTTCCACAGCGGCGCCCCGCTGTTTGCAGCCGAGCCGGAGCAAGACGCCATGCGCGAAGAGCTGTGCCAACTGCTGGCCAAACCGCGCCTGTTGGCCATGCTGGATTACGCCGCCGCCTTCGACAAGCAAAAATGGCCGCTAGCCGTGTTTCTCGACTGGCTGCACAAATGGCTGGCCGACACCGCGCTCGCCCAACAAAACCTGCCCCCGCTCTACTACCCGCAACACCAAGCCGCCATTTTTCAGGTAGCCTCCCGCACCCGGGGGACAACCTTATTCCAACTGGTACACACCCTAAACCGCCTCAGCCCTTACGGCCGGCACACCTTAAGTGTTAGAATGCAGGTTGAAAATTTATTAACCAACTACCTTGCTTTCTGGCAAAACAAACCGCTTTAAGAAAACAAGCCCGTTATTTATTTTGTATAAACGTTACTTACTTAAAACAAGGAAATACCCATGAGCACACCCGCCGACAGCGCCCCCGGCCGCATGATGAGCGTCAGCCTCAAAGACAAACCCATCGCCTACTACAGCTACATGCCGTTTCTGGAGCATGGCGGCATTTTCGTGCCCACCAACGACGAATTAAAAATGGGCGAAGAAGTGCTGTTGGTATTGGAACTGTTTGACAATCCGGAAAAATTCTTCCTGCGCACCCGCGTAGTGTGGATCAACCTCAGCCGCACCACCAACGGCCAGCCGCAAGGCGTAGGCCTCGCTTTCGGCGACGACGAAACCGGCATCAAATGTAAAAACTACATCGAAGACCAACTGCCCGGCCTGGTGCACACCGACCGCGCCACCTACACCATGTAGCCATGCTGATCGATTCGCACTGCCACCTCAACTTCCCCGACCTCGCCCAAAGGCTACCTGAAGTCCTCGCCAACATGGCCGAGGCCGGCGTGGATAAAGCCATCGCCATCAGCGTGAGCCGGCAGAGCTTCGAAGAAGTGCACGCCATCGCCCAAAAACATCCCAACATCTATGCCACAGTCGGCATCCACCCCGACGACCCGGAAGCCGAAGAATTCAGCCTGGAAGAACTGCTGGAACGCGCCGCCCGGCCCAAAGTGGTGGCCATCGGCGAAACCGGCTTGGATTATCATTGGTGCAAAGGCGATCTGGCCTGGCAGCACCAACGTTTCATCCTGCACATCGAAGCTGCCAACCGCAGCGGCCTGCCGCTTGTCGTCCACACCCGCGATGCCGCCGCCGATACCATGCGGCTGCTGCGCGAACACCAAGCCCGCGCAGGCGTTATCCACTGCTTCACCGAAGACGTGCGTATTGCCAAATTGGCGCTGGACTTAGGCTTCTACATCTCCTTCTCCGGCATCGTTACCTTCAAAAACGCCACCGCCATCCAAGAAGCCGCCCGCTACGTGCCGCTCGACAGGCTGCTGGTGGAAACTGATGCCCCCTACCTTGCGCCCGTGCCCAAACGCGGTAAACCCAACGAACCGGCCTACGTCCGCCACACCGCCGCCTTCGTTGCCCAGCTGCGCGGCGACAGCTTGGAAAATATCGCCCAAGCCACCACCGCCAACTGCCTGCGGCTGTTCAATAAAATCTGCACGGCGGCTTGAGATCTGTTGGGTACACACGGCTTCTGCTGAAAATCTGTAGCATCCGTGTGGTTTAGTCGTACTAAATCGGCATACCGAAGCCACATCGGATCATCCCAATCCGAAATAAAATAAAAAGGCTACCTGAAATCTTTCAGGTAGCCTTTTAACATTGCAGAGAGCAGGCCAAACATTTATACCAAACCAGCTGCCACTTAATGCCAATTTCTTCCATTCAGCCAAAGCATAAAAACAGATTGCTCACGCTTGGCTGATAGCTCATCTTCCCTTATGCAGCCTCTCACGCCCGCATAGATTCAAACAATCGGAAATAATCGGGAAAGGTTTTATTCACGCATTGCGGGTCGTTGATATACACCGGCACGCCGAGCAGGGAAACCAGCGAGAAGCACATGGCCATGCGGTGGTCGTCGTAGGTGTCGATACGGGCGTTGGCGGCCAGGCGGGGCGGCGGGGTGATGTGGATGGCTTCGGCTTCCTCTTCCACCCGTGCGCCGAGTTTGCGCAGTTCGGCGGCCATGGCGGCGATGCGGTCGGTTTCTTTCACGCGCCACGAGCCGATATTGCGCAGGCTGCAACGTGCGCCGGAAGCCAGTGCCACTACGGCCAGGGTCATTGCCGCATCGGGGATGTGGTTGGCATCCAAATAAAAGGGGCGGATGCGCTGGCCGGGGCGGCGGGCTACCTGAATATAATTTTCGCCCCACTCCACGGCGGCGCCGATTTTTTCCAGCTCGACGGCAAACGCAGTGTCGCCCTGGATGCTGTGCCGCCCGATACCGTACACGCGCACGGGGGCGGCGGCAAGCAGGCCGGCGGCAAGGAAATAGGACGCTCCGGAGGCATCACCTTCCACATGAAGGGTAGCCGGGGCGTGGTAGCGGGCACTTTCAGGTAACCTGAACAGGCAGTGGCTGTCGTGGGCTACCTGAACGCCGAATTGCGCCATCAGTTTGAGCGTGATGTCGATATAGGGTTTGGAAATCAGCTCGCCCTGTACTTCGATTTCGTACGCTTGGCCGGTGAGCGGCAAGGCCATCAAAAGGGCGGTGAGGAATTGGCTGGACACGTTGCCGCGCACGGTAATGCGGCTCTGGCCGTCGGCCTGCCGCTCACCGATGTGCAGCGGCGGATAGCCTGCCTGGCCTTCGTAGTGAATGCTCGCCCCGGCTTGGCGCAGGGCATCGACCAAATCGCCGATGGGGCGTTCGTGCATCCGCGCCACGCCGTGCAGATGATAATCGCCGCCAAGCAGAGCCAGGGCGGCGGTAAGCGGGCGGAAGGCGGTGCCGGCGTTGCCGAGGAACAAATCGGCCTGCCGCTGCGAGAAACGGCCGCCGCAGCCGTGTACGGTGTAGCTGCCGCCACCATGATGTTCGATGCAGACACCGAGACTTTGCAGCGCGGCGAGCATGTGACGGGTATCATCGGCATCGAGCAGGTTGTCGATGCGGCAAGCGTTGTCGGACAGGGCGGCCAACAGCAGGGTACGGTTGCTGATGCTTTTGGAGCCGGGCAGCGTGATGGCGGCGGGTCGCAGGCGGGCGGCGGGGAGGTAGAGGGAATCGGTCATGATGGGATGGGCTTGGGATAGAGAGGGAGGCTGGCTGCAAACAGGCAGCGGGTTTTATAGTGGAATGGCTGCTTTCAGGTAGCCTTTCGTGTTTGCGGGCTACCTGAAATTTTGGCGGATTTCTTTTTCAGGTAGCCTCTTTTTTGGCCTAAAGGCTACCTGAAACAACCGCCCTACTCTGCTGCCGCCATTTCCAGCATTTCGGCGGCATGGCGGCGGGTGGTGTCGGTGAGGGTTTCGCCGCCGAGCATGCGGGCGATTTCTTCAACGCGCGCACTGCCTTCGAGATCACGGATGGTGCTCACGGTTTGGCCACCGCCGCTGTGTTTGCTCACCTGCCAATGCTGCGCGCCGCAGGCGGCCACTTGCGGCAGGTGGGTCACGGCGAGCACTTGGTGTTGCCGACCCAACGTGCGTAGGGCGCGGCCGACGGTTTCGGCTACGCCTCCGCCTATGCCGCTGTCTACTTCGTCAAAAATCAGGGTGGGAATTTGCGTATATTGGCTGGCGGTGACCTGCAAGGCTAGGCTGATGCGGGCCAGTTCTCCGCCGGAGGCCACTTTGTTCAGCGGCCGCAAAGGGCTGCCTTGGTTGGCGGCTACCTGAAACTGCACCTGCTCCAGCCCGTATGCCTGCGCTTCGCACGGAATGAGCTCGATGTGGAAACGTGCGCCGCGCATGGAAAGCTGCTGCATGTGTTCGGTAGTTTCTTCGGCCAGTTTGGCGGCGGCCTGCTGCCTTTGGGCAGACAGCTCGCGCGCAGGCTGCAAATAAGCGGCTTCGGCCAGGCGCACTTGTTCGCGTAGGGCTTCGATGTCGGCGGCAGCTTCGGAATCAGCCAAATCCTGCTGTAGCTGTACCAGGCGGGCGGGCAGTTCTTCGGGCTCGATACGGTGGCGGCGGGCGGCAGACATCAGTTCGGCCATGCGCTCTTCCTGCGCGGCTAATTCGGCGGGGTTGATTTCGGCACGGGCAGCCACGCTGTGCATGTGGCTGCCGATTTCGCCCAACTCGGCTTCGATGCTGTCGAGCATAGCCAGGCTTTCGGCAAAACGCGGTTCGATGCCGGAGAGGCTTTCCAGCTGGCGGCGGCAGCGCCCGGCCAGGCTGTGCAGGCCGTTGTCGCCATCGATGTGTGCGGCCACTTCTTCGGCAGCCTGCAACAGCTCGGCGGCGTGCGCCAGGCTGTCGTAGCTTTGCGAAAGCTGCGCCCATTCGCCTTCCACCGGAGCGAGTTTTTCCATTTCGCCCACCTGCCAAGCCAACCGTTCGCGCTCTTCGGCCAAACGCTCGCCCTCGGCTTCGGCGGTGGCCAAATCTTCTTGTGCCTGCCGCCATTGCCGATAAGCGGCTTGCACTTGCTCAGCCAAAGGTTTGCTGCCGGCAAAAGCATCCAGCAGATCGCGCTGCACGGCTTCGCTGTTGAGTGAGTGGTGCGCGCTTTGGCCGTGGATGTCCACCAGGCGGCTGCCGATTTGGCGCAGTTGGGCTAGGGTGGCGGCCTGATTGTTGATGAAGCTGCGGCTGCGGCCTTTACTGTCGATGGTGCGGCGGATGGAAAGCTCAACTTCGTCTGTACCAAGCAGGCCTTGTTCGCAGAGTTCGGCACGCAATTTGGGCAGATCGCTCAAATCAAACAGGGCAGACAGCTGCGCTTCGGGGCAGCCGTGGCGGATCTGGCTGTAGTCGGCCTTATCGCCGAGCAGCAGGCTGAGCGCATCGAGCGTGATGGATTTGCCGGCGCCGGTTTCGCCAGTAAGCACGGTAAAGCCGGGCTGGAAATCCAGATGGAGTTGCTCAACAATCACAAAATCGCGCAAAGAGAGGGCAAGCAGCATGGCGTTCTCGAAAGGAAAGGGTGAGGCGGATTATATAACAAGCTACCTGAAAACCGAGAGGCTACCTGAAAACGGTTTTTCAGGTAGCCTTTTGCTGTGCATAGTGGAATTACAGCAGTGCGTCTACAAACTCGCGGGCGTTGAACGGGCGCAAATCGTCGATGCCTTCGCCCACGCCGATAAAACGCACCGGCACGGGGCGACGGCTGGCCAATGCAGCCAGCACGCCGCCTTTGGCCGTACCGTCGAGCTTGGTCACGATGAGGCCGGTGAGCCCCAGCGCGTCATCGAAGGCAATCACTTGGTTCACGGCATTCTGGCCGATATTGGCATCCAGCACCACCACGATTTCGTGCGGCGCGTCGGGCATGGATTTCTGCAACACACGTTTCACTTTTTTGATTTCTTCCATCAAATGGGTTTGCGTGGGCAAACGACCAGCCGTATCGGCCAGCACGATGTCGATACCGCGCGCCTTGGCGGCTTCCACGGCATCGAAGCAGACGGCGGCAGAGTCGCCGGACGCTTGGGAGATCACGGTAACACCGTTGCGCTCGCCCCATTCGGCCAGCTGCTCGCGGGCGGCGGCACGGAAAGTGTCGCCGGCGGCCAGCAGCACGCTTTTGCCCTGGGCTTGGAAATATTTGGCTAACTTGCCGATGGAAGTGGTTTTGCCCGCGCCGTTGATGCCGGCGAGCATAATCACAAACGGCCGTTTGTCTGCCGGTAAGGCCAGCGGCTGTTCCAGCGGTTTAATCAGCTCGTAGATGGCCTCTTTCAATGCCCCGCGCAGTTCTTCACCGTCTTTCAGGCCGCGCAGGCTCACGCGCTGGCGCACTTCTTCCATCAGATGCTCGGTGGCTTCAATGCCCATATCGCTGGTGAGCAGCACGGTTTCCAGCTCTTCATACAGGTCTTCGTCTATCTTGCCGCCGCCAAACACGCCGGCCAGCGATTTGGCCATTTGCTGGCGCGATTTACTCAAACCTTGCTTGAGGCGGGCCGCCCAGCCAAGCGAGATTGGCTGCTCTGAAACTGGCTCGACAGCGGCTTGGTCGATGTCGGTGCTTAATGGAGCAACTGATTCCGCCGCTGCCGGTTCACTGGATGCTGGCTCGTTGCTTGCCTGAGCATCAGAGTCGTGTTCATCAACTAAAGCAGCTGCTTCAGCTATAGCAACAGATGTTTTGCCCGTTGCTGGTTCTGCCACTTCCACCGCAGGCACGGCATCAGTGATTGTATCTGCCTGTGTTTCAACAGGGGATTGTTCGGCCAAAACTTCCGGTTGTGCGGGCGCTGCTTCAGCATCTGCTATTTCTGTGCTTGCGGGCTCGTATGCCGATGTTCCGGTGGCTAAATCAGTTAACTCCGATTCGGGCACAGCAATTTCAGCAGCAGGCGTTTGGGCAGCGGCTTGCTCTGCGGTTTCTGAGGCCGGTTGCGCCACAACCTCTTCGGTTTGCACTGCTTCTTCAACAGCCTGTACCAACTCGGCATCCTGTTGCGGAGCGGCAGGTTGCGCTTTGCGCTTTCTAAAAAATCCAAAAACCATCTGGTTGGTTATACTCCATAAACAAACCGGTTTACCAACCGGCAATGGAACAAAGGCTACCTGAAACAGATTGGCTGTATTTTCAGGTAGCCTGGCGTGCGGCACTCAGTGCGTATTGGAGAGGCGTTTAGCTGCTTTCCAAATCCACAATGCTGCGGGCTGCACGGCGGGCGTCGAGCAGAATCAAACCCAATTTAGCGCTTTCGCGGGCGGTTACTACCAATACAGTGTCTTCGCCGGCCTGAATCAGCAAGATGTAGCCATCGGTGCCTTTCACAATCACCTGCTCCAATTCGCCGCACAGCAGCTCTTTGGTAGTACGGTTACCCAAGGCCAGCAGAGCGGCAGACATCGCACCCACGCGATCCGGGTCGATATTGGCCTGGAGCATAGAAGCAATCGGCAGACCGTCACTAGAAATAACAGCGGAAGCGGTAATATCAACAGACGAACTGTTCAAATCGCTCAATACGGAAGAAACTAATTGTTGTTGCATATCGTGTTTTCCCAATAATTTAATCAGAATGTTTCAATTTGGTTCGCAGAATCAACGATTTGATACAGCGCCCGCACCAAAGATACAAATTCATCTTTATGCAACTGCGGCACGCCGCCGGTCACCAGGATAAATTTCAAATCACCGATATACAGCGGGAAGAAGGTCAGCTCGCTTTGGCCGGACGGATCACAAATGCCCACCGCGTTGTGGTAGATGTTCAGGTTATTCTTAATCAGAAGACTGTGCTGTTCATACAAACGCACGGCTTCACTAGCCAACACAGCGATTTCTTCAGCCGCTTCGTGGTTAAAACCAGAGCTGGAGAAATAGAAACCGTCTTGATCCACCAACAATGCTTTTTGCACATCAGAAAGGTGCATCAGGATATTGGGCAGGCCGGTACCGCTGAGTAAATCAGTTTTCTTGTCTGGCTCGTCTTCGCCATACAAAAATTCCAAACGCTGCATGCGATACAACAAGTTGAGTGCGGCATCAATATCGTTGGTTTGCGCCCAGCGCAATACATTTTCACGGCTAACGGTTTCCTGCTCACCAGCTTGTAGAATACCGCCCAATAGAGTACGGCTAGCGCTTTGGCCTTTATTGGAAACCGCATAATATGCGCCGGCAGGAGTTACTCGCGGGTATAGATTAGGCTGCAAAAGTAGTGTCGAATCCATTTTTATACCTCTAAACCAGGATCAATTGAATACAGCATAGCTGTAACCAGCTGTTTCACATCGTTTTCGTTACGAGCATCAATTTCAAATACTGGCACGTTCATGCCGTATTGCAACAGATATTTCTGGTATACCTCGATACCGGGCGTAGCTTTCAAATCCATCTTGGTTACACCCACTACCACTGGTGCGGTTTTGAGCAAGTCGCTGAATGAGTCCAAAAAGAACTTCAAATCTTTCAAAGGATTGGAACGGGTATTATCCAACAGCAACACCAAACCCATACTGCCTTGGCTCAAAATGTCCCACATGAAATCAAAACGTTCCTGCCCAGGCGTACCGTACAAATGCACTTTGGTTTTTTCATCCAAATGAATCACGCCATAGTCCATGGCCACAGTGGTGTGGCTTTTCATGGAGGTAGTCATATCAGATGCACGGGCATCGGTCTTAATCGGTGGGTCGTCTGACAGTGCAGCAATAGCGGTAGTTTTCCCCACGCCGACCGGGCCTGTAAAAATAATCTTATTCTCTGCCATGTTATATTCCTTTATCGGCCAATAATTTTATTCATCAAACGTTGCAGCAGTCCGCGCTGTTTCGGTACTTCTTCGTCGCCATCATCTTCATGCGATCTGGCATGGACTCTCTCCGGACGCTGTATAGTTTGCGTTTGTGCGGCAGCTCTAGCTTGCCCTGCTCCAGCAGCCTGAGGCTCAGCCTGCCCGGCCGATTCCACAATCAGATGGTCGGTAACATAGACTGCAGTGAGATAGTCAGCCAAATCTTTGTTATCGATAAGCATCAGCTTATGCAGGATAGTCAGGCTACCTGAAGCCTTGGTTAAGAAGGCAGATAGGCGCATTGATTCGGCAAGCGGGGCCAGACGGGTCAGGTTTGGCCAGTTGCGAACTTTGAACACTGTATTTTTATTGATTACTTTGGGGAAGCGGCCATTACCTGTCCAAATAGCCAGCTGCCACAGGCAAGCACTGATGGAGAGTTTAGCCTTGGCCTTCAAATGCTCTTCAGTAATTACTCGTGTCTGCAAATCAACAAACTTTTGCTCACACAAAGATTGCAGTGTTTCAGAATCGGTTGCTAGCAACACTTTCTGAACGGAGGGGAACACCAACAGCACAGGTTTACCATTGTGCATTACTGCCACATCGTTATCCTGCTTGGCTGCTTTGCGCACTTCGCCCAGCAAGCCGCTGTCTTCATCAAAATGTTCGATGGTGATGCTGGCAGAATGAGATTGTGTGGCTGCCGGTTCAGTCTCTTGTATTGCCTGTCTAGAAACAGGAGCCGCTGAGCTGCCACTACTACTAGCTACCCAGATACCATTACCCTGTTGCAAGTTCTTTAAGTTCAAAAACAGAGTATCGAACTTAATTGGTTTGGCTAAATAAGGAGCGGTTACCGGAGGCGGAGAACTGGAGAAATACACCACTTTCGCATCTGGAAACTGGTTTTTCGCATCTTTCCAAATCTCTACATCGGTATCGGCATCGGCCAATACCATATCCGGCTGAATGCCCTGCTCCACCGTAACCAGTTCATAATTGGTGATGCCGTGCATTTTGAATGCCATGCGGAACATCGCATATTGGCGCTCATCCATGCCCAACAGCATAATGTGAACCGTCTTCACTTGGGGGATTGCGTTATTAGTCATTTATTATGTCCGAACAGAACCGTAGTTGATTTTTTGTAGCAACTGGCTCATTGCCAATACTACCTCCTCTGGCGGATGCTGGATATTGGCACGTATCTTATGCAATACCTGCTCCAAGCGCTCCCACTCTTCCGCACGTTCGCAAATATCGAACAGCGTGATATACAGCTGCGATTCGCTGGGGTATTCCAAAATCGATTCTTCCAGCAAATTCATTGCTTCATCCAGCTGACCGTACATCAATAAAGATTCGATATCACGCAACACTTTTTCTGTCGGCGTCTGTTTTACGCTGACATCATCAGTACGGGTTCTAATAAGGGGTTTGCGGTGCGCTTTTTGGGTACTGGTGCCTCGATCCAAGAAACCGTTGGCAATCCCGATTTCGCGCAGTTGAGCCTCATTCGGATTAGCTTCCAACTGAGTAAAGATGGGGTGCTCGCCCAAATTGAGACCCCAGCCCAGCATTCTTTCTTTCACTTGGCGGCCATACGGGCCCAAGGTGTAGTAAAGCTGCCAAAGATGCTGTGCAAAGCGGTCGATATTTTGATTTTTATAGTCCAAGCTCAGCGCATCAATAATCAACGCTGCAGGTTTATTGGCTTGGCGGATGGCCTTATTGGCATAGCTGACTGCCGCATCGTAGACCAATCTGTCCTTCATCAATCGATAGCCGGATTCGGGTTCCATAAAGCCCATAAGCGCCGCTTTTTCCTCATCGTGCACAAGGATGGCACCAGCGTATTTGGCGTTGGTTACCAGCTCCTTGCGAGACTTGGCTGGTACCAAATCTGCCACCTTCTGTTCACTCTCGGCTTCTGCAACCGCACGACGGCTTTTCTGTTTGGTCTGTTTGCTTTGTGCCGGAGTATCCAGCCCGCTGCGTTCGCCGATTTCGGCAGAGGTTTGCTGTACACCCCAGCCCAGTACTTCTTCAGCCAACACACGTAGATTAAGGTTGTTTTTATCAACCGCCAAGCCTTGCTTGATGTAGTCCTCGGTTTGGGCTTTGGTGAGCAGGTTGCCGAACTGGCGTAAGGTTTCGGCCAATTCGTCCGGCTTTTTAGCATCCAGCCACAGTTGCACCAGCTCATTAACCAAGGTGCTGCGCATACCGTCGCTCACTGCTGCTGAGCCGGAAGTTAGATATTGAGACAGCGATTCGGCTGCTTTTTCATGATAACCAAATTGCTTATAGACTTTATATTCCGTGAGCGCATCAACTTCCTGCGCCACATTGACTGCTGCTTCTTCCGCTTCCACATCAGGCACAGCTTCCCAACCCCAGTCTTCGCTCACCTCAACCTCTTCAGGCTCAGATGGCGAGGCGGTTGCAGCTTGTCGAACAGCTGCCGGCGCCGACTTCTTACCGGCTGATCGAGCGGCAGCACGCTTATCTCTGCCTTTTTTCTCTTCATCAACAGCGGCTTTTGCTTGTTGTTTTTGGCGGCGCTGCACAAAAATCAAGCCTGCCAAAACCACCAATAGCGGAACTAGAATCGTCAGATCCATTTATCCCACCCTCCCTAAACATAATTGAATGAAAATATTCATCCTACTTCTCTTAACATCTTTCCAAACACAAATGTCGGAAATTTAGACTAAAGTATATATTAATTTACACGTTCTATTCAAACGGATTAATGAAACTCTCCGCTAAAAAGAATAGAGATTACACACTAACAGCGTACTTTTTCTCTGCCTAGCAGGTAACAATTGATGGGCAATTTCACGGCAACACCCCGTTAGGCAACAGCAGCCAAACATAGCCGGTCTGCTTCATACGGCCGGCCACTCTACCCGCCTCATCGCCATAACCCCAAAAAAAGTCCACACGCACCGCACCGTTGATAGCACTACCAGTGTCTTGCGCCATAATCAGGCGGTTGAGCGCATGGCCGGTTTCAGGATGCGCAGTGGCCAGAAACAGTGGTGCACCCAAAGTGATGAAGCGTTTATCAACTGCGCCGGAATAACCGCCGCTCAGCGGCACACCCAACGAACCAATCGGCCCGTCGTTGCCATCCGGCAGCTGGCGGAAAAACACATAACTGGGATTTTGGCCCAACACTTCAGCCAACTTATCCGGATGCGCACGCAACCAATCACGAATTTTCGGCATACTGGTTTGCGCCAGCGGCAGATAACCCTTATTGGCCATATAACGGCCGATAGAAATATAGGGGTGGTCGTTTTTATCGGCAAACCCTAAGCGGATATAGCGCCCGTCCGGCGTACGAATTCGGCCGGAGCCTTGGATATGCAGGAAAAACAATTCAACCGGATCATCGGCATAAGCCAACACCGGCGCACTGCCATTTACCGCACCGGCATTGATTTGCTCACGGGTGTAATACGGCACAAAACGGCTACCTGAAACTCGCCCTTTCAAAGATCGGCTTTTATCCCGACCAGGGAAGTCTGCTAGATTGGCCGTGTATTCACCATTGGCGGCAATTTGGCCACTGTTGCGACCGGTGAGGTGGATTCGTACTGTTCCCGATTGCGGCGCACCGGCCAGCGGCACAGTAACCAAATCAGCGGGTAAGCCATAAATTGGGAAGCGCGCCTGCGCAGTTTGCCGCGCACTACCGTGCAACACCGGCTCGTAGTAACCGGTTATCGTACCGCCCAACTGCCCGTTGTGGCTCACTTCCCACGGAGTGAAATATTGCTCGAAAAACTGCCTAGCCGCCGCAGACTGACTGCCCACCCTGTCGGCCTGGGCACACACATTCTGCCATTGCGGCTTGTTCTTCAAAGCAGTACAGCTTTTGCGAAACGCATTCAAGCTAGCCGCAAAATCCTGTTGCGGCCACTGCGGCAAAGCAGCAAACGACACCGCCTTATACCCTGCCGGGCTACCTGAAACCCGATGCTGATAGCCTTCTGCATAACGCTGCCCGGGCGGCAAAGCCGGCATACCGCTGACACCGATGCCAGAGGGCTTGGGCCGACTATGAAAAAAACAGCCGCCCAGCAACAATGCCGACACCAACAGCCAGCCGTTACGAGAAGAAAGAAATTTTCCTGCCATTTCAGTTTTCATTCCATGAAGTTGAATTTATACCACTGAAAGAAATCGATAAATAATATATAAACATTGCCGCCCGTCCCGCGCCGCTTCCAGTGCATTCCAGCCAACTCCTGCCCGTTTACGGCGGCCGCAGGCGCAAACTGGCAGAATTTAACCACCCACCCCAGCCGCCGGGCAAATCATTTTACAAGTACAAACATTTCGTCCGCTGCCGCATCGGCTACAATATCGTTTTTCGCCTTTCCATTTTTCAGGTAGCCTTTCATGAGCCGCAAAAGCGCCGTATCCCCGATGATGCAGCAGTATCTCGAGATCAAAGCCCAGCACACCGACAAACTGCTGTTCTACCGCATGGGCGACTTCTACGAGCTCTTCTTCACCGATGCCGAAGAAGCTGCCCGCTTGCTCGACATCACCCTCACCACCCGCGGCCAAATCAACGGCGAGCCCATCAAAATGGCCGGAGTGCCACACCACGCGGCCGAGCAATACTTGGCCAAACTGGTCAAACTCGGCCGCAGCGTGGCCATTTGCGAGCAAGTAGGCGAAGTGGGCGTTGGCAAAGGCCCAGTGGCGCGAGAAGTGGTTCGCATCATCACCCCCGGCACGCTCACCGATGCCGCCCTGTTGGAAGACAAAGAAACCAACCGCATCACCGCCGTGGCTTGGAACGGCAAGGCCAAGCAGCCGGTTGGCCTCGCCTGGGCCTCCCTGCAAAGCGGCGAATTCAAAGCCAAAATCATCGCCCCGGCCCAACTGCCCGACGAACTCGCCCGCTTGCAGGCCGCCGAAGTATTGTTGCCTGACCAAGCCGCCGCTAAACTGAGGCTACCTGAAAACTGCAACCCCACCCGCCTGCACGACTGGCAATTCGCCCCCGACAGCGCCCACACTCTGCTCACCGACTACTTCGGCTGCCAAGACCTGCTCGGCTTCGGCCTCCAATCCGGCGAACACGATCCCGCCATCGGCGCCGCCGGCGCCCTGCTCAACTACATCCGCCACACCCAATCCCAGCTGCCGCGCCACCTCGACAACCTCAGCCTCGAAACCGAACAACAATACATCGGCATGGATGCCGCCACCCGTCGCAACCTCGAAATCACCGCCACCCTGTCCGGCAAAAAAGAGCCCACCCTCTTTTCCACCCTCGACCGCTGCGCTGGCAACATGGGCAGCCGCCTGCTCGCCCAATGGCTGCACAACCCGCTGCGCAACCGCGAACACATCCGCGCCCGTCAAGAAGCCGTATCCGCCCTGCAAAACGATTATTCCGCCCTGCAAGACTACCTGAAAACCATCGCCGACATCGAACGCATCGCCGCCCGCATCGCCGTAGGCTCCGCCCGCCCGCGCGACCTCTCCGGCCTGCGCGACAGCTTATTTACCCTCACCCGACTCAGGCTACCTGAAAGCAGCCTGCTCAATACCCTGGCCGACATCTTCCCGCAAGGTGCCGATATTGCCGAGAAGCTGCAAAAGGCCATCCTGCCCGAGCCCGCCGTGTGGCTGCGCGACGGCGGCGTGATCAACCACGGCTTTTCCGCCGAGCTCGACGAATTGCGCCGCATCCAAAACCACGGCAGCGACTTCCTGCTCGAACTCGAAGCGCGCGAACGCGAGCGCACCGGCCTTTCCACCCTCAAAGTCGAATACAACCGCGTGCACGGCTTCTACATCGAGCTTTCCAAAATTCAAGCTGCCGAAGCCCCCGCCGACTACCAGCGCCGCCAAACCCTGAAAAACGCCGAACGCTTCATCACCTCCGAGCTCAAAACCTTCGAAGACAAGGTGCTCAATGCCCAAGAGCACGCCCTCGCCCTCGAAAAACGCCTCTACGACAGCCTGCTGCAAGAGCTCCAGCAGCAACTGCCCCTGCTGCAACGTACCGCCAAAGCCGCTGCCGCGCTGGATGTACTCTGCTGTTTCGCCCACTTTGCCGCCGAACACGATTACCACGCCCCCCAGTTTACCGACTATCCCGGCATCGAAATCGACAACGGCCGCCATCCCGTGGTTGAAGGCCAAGTGCCGCACTTCACCCCCAACCACACCCGCCTCGACCACAAACACCGCCTCATGCTGCTCACCGGCCCCAATATGGGTGGCAAATCCACCTATATGCGCCAAGTCGCCCACATCGTTTTGCTCGCCCACACCGGCAGCTTCGTGCCCGCCGAAGCCGCCCGCATCGGCCAAATCGACCAAATTTTCACCCGCATCGGCGCCTCCGACGACCTCGCCGCCAACCGCTCCACCTTCATGGTGGAAATGAGCGAAACCGCCTACATCCTGCGCCACGCCACCGAGCAATCCCTAGTGCTCATGGACGAAGTCGGCCGCGGCACCTCCACCTTCGACGGCCTCGCCCTCGCCCAGGCCGTGGCCGAACATTTAATCCAAAAAAACCAATCTTTCAGCCTGTTTGCCACTCACTATTTCGAGCTCACCCTCCTGCCCGAGCAACACAGTGCCGCCGTCAATATGCACCTCTCCGCCTTAGAAGAAGGGCAAGATATCGTCTTCCTACACCACATCGAGCCCGGCCCGGCCGAAAAAAGCTACGGCATCGCCGTAGCCAAACTCGCCGGCCTGCCCGCCCCCGCCCTCAAAGCCGCGCAGAAACACCTCGAACAGCTCGAAGCCCAGGCCGCCGCCCACCGCCCACAGATGGATATGTTCAGCCTGCCAGAAGATGCAGTGCCCGAACACAGCCCGGCCGAGCCCGTCCCGCCGGCCGCCCACCCCCTGCTGCAAGAGCTCGCCGCGCTGCACCCCGACGAACTTACCCCGCGCCAAGCCCTCGAGCTGCTGTATCAACTGCAAAAACAGGCTGCCACTGCACAAGAGGCTACCTGAAAGCGGAGCTGCACCCCCCCAACGCCAACTACCGACACAGCTAAAAGCAGCGTCGCTGTTTTTCAGGTAGCCCCAAGCCGCGAAAAGCTGCCTGAAAATGCTGTATTGGTTTCAGGTAGACTTGCCACAAAATGCTGTCTGAAAACGTAATAATTTGTAGATTTCCAGTAAAACGGCGATAATACAGCCGTTTTCGAACACGAAAGCCCTCAGTGTCAATTTAATAATCGTAAGGACTTTAACTATGAAACAACGCTTACTCGCTTTAGCCCTCATTTCCGTATTGGCAGCCTGCGGCGGCCAAGCTCAATCCGCCGCAGCCAGCGGCGCACAAACCGCTGCTACCGCACCTGCTCTCGATTCTGTATTGGCCGAACCTAAAGTAGGCGACCTCTACGCTGCAAAACTCAGCTCTTTCTCCGACCAAGGTTTCGGTCAAAACGGCAAGGAGCAATCCGTGGCCTACGGTCTGATGAAAGTAGTGGAAGTACAATCCAACCACATCATCGTGATCACCGAAGATGCCGCTTGGGAAGTGCCTGAAGGCGCCAAACAAGACCTGAACGGCGACCTCTCCAACATCACTTGGGACGAATCCGAACGCATCCAAATCAAACGCGACGAACTGCCCCAAATGGTGGCTGACGGCCGAATCGTAGAAACCCGCCGCCTCGACAAATAATCCGTTCCGCATATGATTAAAGGCTACCTGAAAACTTTCAGGTAGCCTTTTCCATTGCCCAACATCCCATCCACTACCGCCTGGTTAAGTCACTTGCGATACAAGCCGATGCCCTGCATACAGCAGGCGCAATTCAGCACAGCGAAACCAAGCCGCACGAGAGTGAAGATAATTCGCGATAGCGATATAATCCTTATCACTACCGCCACACATCAGCGGCAACTTCATTCCAACCATCCCAAAGGCATCCCTCATGGCAGCCACCAAGCTCAACAAAATCACCTGCATTACCGACCTCCAGCGCATCGCCCGGCACAAAGTGCCCAAAATGTTCTACGACTACGCCGACACCGGCTCGTGGACCGAATCCACCTACCGCGCCAACGAAGCCGATTTCCAATCCATCCTGTTCCGCCAGCGCGTGCTGGTAAATATGGAAAACCGCAGCCTCGAGAGCAAAATGATCGGGCAAACCGTGACAATGCCGCTCGCCCTCGCCCCCGTCGGCCTCACCGGCATGCAGCATGCCGACGGCGAAATCCTCGCCGCCCGCGCCGCCGCCAAATTCGGCGTGCCCTATATCCTCTCCACCATGAGCATCTGCTCTATCGAAGACGTGGCCGCCAACAGCCCCGAGCCCTTCTGGTTTCAGCTTTATGTGATGCGCGACCGCGAATTCATGCGCGACCTCATCCGCCGCGCCAAAGCCGCCCAATGCTCCGCCCTCGTGCTCACTGCCGATTTGCAGGTGCTCGGCCAGCGCCATAAAGACATCAAAAACGGCCTCTCCACCCCGCCCAAGCCCACCCTGATGAACCTGCTCAACCTCGCCACCAAGCCCGAATGGGGCTTAGGTATGCTCAACACCCAGCGGCGCGGCTTCGGCAACATCGAAGGCCACGTTAAAGGCGTGAGCGACATGAGCTCCCTCTCCGCCTGGACGGCCGAGCAATTCGACCCGAGCTTAAGCTGGGACGACGTCGCCCGCATCAAAGACGAATGGGGCGGCAAACTCATCATCAAAGGCATCATGGAGCCGGAAGACGCCGAAGCAGCGGTGAAAAGCGGCGCCGATGCCATCGTGGTGTCCAACCACGGCGGCCGCCAGCTCGACGGCGCCCCCTCCTCCATCCGCGCCCTGCCGCGCATCGTTTCCGCCGTCGGAAACGATATCGAAGTGTGGATGGACGGCGGCATCCGCAGCGGACAAGACATCCTGCGCGCCTGGGCATTGGGCGCGCGCGGCGTACTCATCGGCCGCCCCTACATCTACGGCCTCGGCGCCTACGGCGAAGCAGGCGTCACCCGCGCGTTGGAAATCCTCTACAACGAAATGGACATCACCATGGCTTTCACCGGCCACCGCAATATCCAAAACGTAACCCGCGATATTTTGGTGGAGGGCACCTATCCAATCGGTTAAGCATAGAGGCTGTTGGCAGTTACCTTTCCCAGCAGATTTTGTTGCAAACGCAGCAGCTTCAAAGCGGAAATCGGTAGCTGCCAGCAGAGCCGATACTGCTTTGCTATAATTGAGGCTACCTGAAAACCCGTTCTTCTTTCGGATGTCGCGTCTTCAGGTAGCCTCAACTTACTTCACCCCCCCCAAGACCACGAAAGCCCAACATGAAACCCCAAACCCTGCTCCTCAGCCTCCTCATTGCTACCCCCTTCGCCGCCGCCGGCAATCTCGAATGCAATCCCCAGCCAGTTCAACAAGGCGTACCCACCGTATACCGCTGCACCTACCACAATGGCAGCCTTGCCCAAGCCTACGCCGCCATGCGTGCCAACCAAAACGAAAACCGCATTCTGCAGCTCGACCACCCCCTCCTGCCGCGCACCCTGCCTACACGCACCTTGACCCGCAACAGCCAAGCCCACTTCGACTACGACGGCGACGGCCAAAACGAAGCCTATCCGATCAAGCTAGTCATCAACCGCCCCCGCCCGAACCGTGTGCTGGTCAGATTCTTCCACGACAGTCCCGCCACCCCCTACTCCCGCGCTACTCTGTTTGAGCGCAAAGGCCGCAACGTAGAAATCACCATTTCCGAATTTGCCTCCTAAAGCGTATGCACGGCATCATTTTCAGGTAGCCCCACACCAAACCCGCAAGGACACCCCGCATGACCATCCAACAACGTTTCCAGCAAGCCAACGGCATCCTGGAAAAAGCCGACCTCCTGTTCGACGAAGCCACCTGCCGCGCCGCCTTGGAGCGCATGGCCGCAGAGATTACCGCCGACCTGGCCGACCAATACCCCCTGCTCCTGCCCGTGATGGGCGGCGCAGTCGTGTTCACCGGCCAGCTGCTGCCCCTGTTGCGCTTTCCGCTCGATTTCGACTACGTGCACGTTTCCCGCTACGGCAGCGAACTGAGCGGCAGCGTACAGCTCAACTGGCTGCGCGCCCCGCAAAACAGCGTGGAAGGCCGCCACGTTTTGGTGCTCGACGACATCCTGGACGAAGGCCACACCATGGCCGCCATCCACAAACAAGTGATGGAAATGGGCGCCGCCTCCTGCCGCACCGCCGTGTTTGCCAACAAAAACATCAACCGCCCCAAACCGATCACTGCCGATTATGTGGGCATCCACGTGCCCAACCGCTATGTGTTCGGCTACGGCATGGACGCCAGCGGCATGTGGCGCAATCTCGGCGCCATCTACGCCCTGGCTGATAAATAGCGTAGCCTAAGTTAGAGGCTACCTGAAAGCAGCGGTATCGTACTGCCAACTATCCATCCCTTTCGCGACAACAACAAAAGGCTACCTGATTGTTCAGGCAGCCTTTTTCGTCTGCACCAATATCACTCAATATTCTGCACTTGCTCGCGCATCTGCTCGATAAGCACTTTCAGCTCCACCGAAGCCTGGGTGCATTCGGCGGCAATGGATTTGCTGCCCAGCGTGTTGGCTTCGCGATTGAGTTCCTGCATTAGGAAATCCAGGCGCTTGCCGATGCTGCCTTTGGGTCGGCTGCTCACGATGCGGCGCACTTCGGCGATGTGGGTGCGCAGGCGGCTGAATTCCTCGTCCACGTCTGCCTTCTGCATAAACAAGGCAAACTCTTGCTGCAGGCGGTCGTTTTCCACGTCGCCCACCGCTTCGCGCAGCCGCTGGCGCACTTTGTCCATATGCTGTTGCAGCAGCTGCGGGAAAGCGGCGGCCAATGCGTCCAGAATCTGTTCCATCTGTTGCAAACGCTGCAGCAGGTGCTGTTGCAGCTGCTCGCCTTCGCGGCTACGGGCTTGGTTGAAGGCAACTAGCACTTCGTTGATGAGCTGCAGCACGGCTTCGTCCAAATCGCCGGTTTCTTCCGCCGGAGCAGCCAGCACGCCGGGAAAGGCGAGGATGTCGGCTACGCCCAAGCGTTGAATATCGGGGTGTTTCTTACAGATTTTATTGTTGATTTTAGCCAGCCGGGAAACCAATTTTTTGTTCAGCCGTAATTCTTGCTCGCCACCGGCCTGCTCGCCGTGGCGCAGCTGGATGCGGCATTCGATTTTGCCGCGCGCGGCGTGGGCGGATACGGCTTCGCGCAATGCGCCTTCGAGGTGGCGCAGGTCTTCGGGCATTTTGAATTGGATGTCGAGATAGCGGTGGTTGACCGCGCGCAATTCGATATACAGGCGTTTGCTGCCGTGTTCGGCACTGCCGTTGGCAAAACCGGTCATGCTGTTGATCATAATTTTCTCCTTTAAATACAGTGGATAAATTGCTCACCTTGCTTTCAGGTAGCCTTTAAGCCCCTTTATTTGCCCTTGGCAAAACTGCCCAATACGCCGGCGCATACAATCACCAACATACCGATGATTTCGTGCCAGCTGGTGCTGTCGCCCAGCCAGAAAATGCCCAGCAGGGTGGAAAACACCACCGTAAGGTAGGACAGCGAAGCCACCGTGAGCTTGCGCCCCACTTGGTAGGCGCGGGTCATCGCCAGCTGGCCGAGGGTACCGGCAGCGCCCAAGCCGAACAGGTAGGGCAGCGATTGGGCGGTGGGCGGCTGCCAGCCGTTGATGCAGGCCAATATGCCCGACATAACCGTAGCCACGCAGCAGAAGTAAAACACCACGCGCCAGCTGGGCTCGCCCAGCTGCGAGAGTTCGCGCACCTGCAAATACGCCCAGCCGGAACACACGCCGGAAATCAGGCCGATCAGGCCGGCAAGCTGCTGCTCGGCGGCAATGGTGGGCTGGAGCAGGATGATGATACCGCCGAAGCCCATCAAAAGCGCAGCCAGCATTCGCGGGGCAATTTTTTCCTTGAGAAAGATGAAGGAAAGCAAGGCCAAAAACAGCGAAGAGGTGTAATTGAGCGTGATGGCGGTGGCCAGCGGCAGGCGGGTGAGCGCGAAAAACGAGAGCAAGAGCGCCACCGAGCCGGTGATGCTGCGGTTGAGGTGCGATTTCAAATAGGGCGTGCGGAAGGGCTTGTTGCGCCACCATTCCGGTAGCCCGATTGCCACCAAGCCAAACAACATACGCCAAAACACCAGCTCGTTGAAGCTGAAGCCGAAACGGCTGCCGGCGGCTTTGGCAAACGCGCCCATCAGGGCAAACAGGGTGGCTGAAACCACCATCCAACCGGAGCCCAGGCGGTCGACACGCAGAGCGGGATTACTCATAACATTATACAAAACAAAATAATATGCTCAAAATTGCGGCAACTCCGCAATCCATTATGCTTCATACTGCAGCGGCATACAGGGCGCACCAAACGGATTCTCACACATCATGCTTGCAGCCTCCACGCCGGTGATGCCTATCTCGCTGCTGAATGCGTCCAGCCCGTGCCGAATATTGCCACTCACCACCCAATGCCGCCCCAACTGTTGGGCAAAATCCAACAGATGAAACACGCCCTGCGGCCAATTTGGCGCATTCAATTTCACGACAAACCCACCCTCTTCTGCCATTGCCTCACCATGATACGGCTGCAAACTTTGCTGGATTTTATTGATGGTTTGCCGTTTGGCAACAGAGGTTTGCGCAGCGAGGGAGAAGTTGAGGTAAACGGTTAGCTCCATGATTGCCGATGATTTATAGTGAATTAACAAAAACCAGTACAGCGTTGGCTCGCCTTGCCGTAACGTGTGTACTGTCTGCGGCTCGCCGCCTTGTCCTGATTTTTGTTAATCCACTATATATGCTGTTTGCTATGGCAGAAATATTTTCAGGTAGCCTCTTGCAGACAGCAGGCTACCTGAAAACCATTGATACCTATTATTCGGCAGCCGTTCCGCTGTCTGCCGCCGCTTCGGAAGCGGGCAAAATGCGGTAATACACTTCACCCGGCCCCACATAGCCCAAATCAGTGCGGGCGATTTCGGCGATGGCTTCTTTTCCGGTGCGCAAGTTTTCCACTTCGGCCGTCAAGGCTTGATTGCGCAGCACCAGGCTTTGGTTGGCCTGCCGCTGGCGTTCGGCTTCGGCCTCCAGCCGCCACATATCGCGCCAGCCGCCTTTGGCCAGCCACAGATTATGCTGCAGCCACACCAGCGCCACGGCCAGCACCACGGTTACCCATTTCATGTTTCAGGTAGCCTTTAGCGAGCCAAATGGTAAAACGCGGCTTGGCCGGGATAATAAGCGGCTTCGCCCAACTCTTCTTCAATGCGCAGCAGCTGGTTGTATTTGGCCATGCGGTCGGAGCGGGAAAGCGAGCCGGTTTTAATCTGCATGCAGTTGGTGGCCACAGCCAAATCGGCAATGGTGCTGTCTTCGGTTTCGCCGGAGCGGTGGCTCATCACGCTGGCATAGCGGCTGCGTTTGGCCAGCTCAACGGCTTTCAGGGTTTCGCTCAGGGTACCGATTTGGTTCACTTTCACCAACAGGGCGTTGGCAATACCTTCTTTAATGCCTTCGGCCAGGATTTTCGGGTTGGTGACAAACAAATCGTCACCCACCAGCTGTACTTTGCCGCCAAGTTTGTTGGTAAGCAGTTTCCAGCCTTCGCGGTCGTTTTCATCCATGCCGTCTTCGATTGAAACAATCGGATAGCGGCTGGCCAAATCGGCCAGATAATCGGCAAATTCGGCGCTAGAGAGCGCTTTGCCTTCGGCGGAGAGGTGGTATTTACCTTCTTTGTAAAACTCGCTGGAAGCGCAATCGAGCGCGAGCAGCACATCTTTGCCCGCTTCGTAGCCGGCGGCTTTCACGGCTTCCAAAATCAAATCCAAAGCTTCGGCGTGGCTGCCCAAATTGGGGGCAAAACCGCCTTCATCACCCACAGTGGTGGGGAAACCTTTGTCATGACAGATTTTTTTCAGGTGGTGGAACACTTCGGCACCACAGCGCAAAGCTTCGCGGAAGCTGGCTGCGCCCACCGGCATAATCATGAATTCCTGAATATCCAAGCTGTTGTTGGCGTGTTCGCCACCGTTGATCACGTTCATCATTGGCACCGGCATCGCCATCGGCCCCGCACCGCCCAAATAGCGGTAGAGCGGCAGGCCGGCATCTTCGGCGGCAGCGCGTGCCACAGCCATGGATACGGCCAAAGTGGCATTAGCGCCGAGGCGGCCTTTGTTTTCCGTGCCGTCTAATTCCACCAGCACTTTGTCAATATAGCTCTGCTCGGAAGCATCGATGCCGATAATAGCTTGGGCAATTTCGTTGTTCACATGCTCCACGGCTTTCAGCACGCCTTTGCCCAAATAGCGGGCGGCATCGCCGTCGCGCAGCTCCAGCGCTTCTTTTTGGCCGGTGGAAGCTCCGCTGGGCACGGCCGCGCGCCCCATCACGCCGCTTTCCAGCAACACATCGCATTCTACGGTGGGATTGCCGCGTGAATCGAGAATCTCGCGGGCAAAAATATCAATAATGGCGCTCATGCACTCTGCTCCAAAAGTTAGTTGACTGAAGAAACGGCGGCTCACCCGCCAAAATGGCAAGATTATACCCGAAACCGGCGAGCTTGAAACACAGCCCGGCAAACAGCCGCTCTTGACAAAACCCATATTTGGGCATTAAATACGCCACCATTATTTACGCCGATTTGATACAGCTTGCGGGCGTTAAAACAGCTAAAGCGTACTATTTATAACACGCACCTCTGTTTTAAGCCCATTGTTGATTCAGTGGGCTTTAAATCTTTGCAGCCGCAGAGTGAGGCGGCCATACAACAACATCATGATTATTCTGGATTCCGTTTGTAAAAGCTATCATCACGGCAAAAGCAACCAATTCATGGCCGTGCATCCCTTGAGCCTGAGCATCGACCAAGGCGAAGTATTCGGGCTGATGGGCTATTCCGGCGCGGGCAAATCCACCCTGCTGCGCCTGATCAACCTGCTGGAACGCCCCGACAGCGGCAAAGTACTGATTGACGGCCAAGACCTCACCGCCATGAATGCCGCCCAGCTGCGCACCGCCCGTCAAAACATCGGCATGGTGTTTCAGCAGTTCAACCTGCTTGCCAACCGCACTGTGGCCGGCAACGTGGCCTTCCCGCTGGAAATTGCCGGCTGGAGCAAAAACAAAATCAACGAGCGCGTGAGCGAATGTTTGCAGATTGTCGGCCTGTCCGACCGCGCGCAGCACTACCCCGCCCAACTTTCCGGCGGGCAGAAACAGCGCGTGGGCATTGCCCGTGCACTCGCACCCAACCCCCACGTGATTCTGGCCGACGAACCGACTTCCGCGCTCGACCCGGCCACCACCCGCAGCGTGCTCGACTGCCTGCAAGACATTAACCGCCGTTTCAATGTAACCATCGTGATCGTCACCCACGAAATGAGCGTAATCCGCCGCCTGTGCCGCCGCACCGCCCTGCTGCATCAAGGGCATTTGCTGGAAGTTGCTGACGTGCGCGACAAACAGATTCTGGCGCACACCGATATCGGACGCGAATTGGTACAGGAGGATTAAAATGGGCCAACAATACGATATTTGGGAAAACCTGATGCGCCTGCGGCCGGAGTTTTACAAGGCCTTCGGCGAAACAGCCATCATGCTCGGCATTTCCGGCATTGTCAGCATTATCATCGGCGGCCTGCTCGGTGTGTGGCTCTATACCACCGGCAAAAACCAAATTTTTGCCAACCGCCGCGTAAACCATATTCTAGGCTTCACTATCGACTTTATCCGTGCCTTCCCTTTCGTCATCCTGATGATTGTGATGATGAAACCCACCCGCATGATTATGGGCACCACTTTCGGCCCGGTGGCCGCCTCTATTTCGCTCAGCGTGGCTGCCATGTTTTATTTTGCGCGGCTGGTGGAGCAGAATTTGGCCGAAGTGCCTAAAGGTGTGGTGGAAGCCGCGCTGGCCATGGGCGCCAAACCCATGACTATCATCACCAAAGTTTTGCTGAACGAAGCCCGTGCCGGCCTCGTGCGCAGCATTGCCATTCTGATTATTGCCACTCTTGGCACCAGTGCTGCAGCCGGCTTAATTGGTGGCGGCGGCGTGGGCGACCTCGGCATCCGTTACGGCCATCAACGCTATATGGCTGATGTGCTGTGGGCAGTAGTTGCCCTGCTCTCGGCCTTGGTGGTCTGCATCCAAACGCTCGGCAACCATTTAGCCGCCCGTTTAGACAAACGCTAATCCGTTTTTTCTCAACCTGTTTATCCATTTCTAAGGAGAACTCAATGAAAGCATTATGGAAACTCACCTGCGCCGCCGTGCTGGGCATGACCCTGGCCGCTTGTGGCGGACAAGATAGCGGCAGCGGTGCACAGGCATCCGCCGCCTCAGCCGGCAGCCAGCCCGCCGCCGAAGCCAAGCGGGAAATCCGCTTCGGCACCACCCCGGGCGACTTTGCCGACATGATTAAAGACCAAATCCAGCCCATGCTGGAAAAACAGGGCTACACCGTTACCCTCACCGAATTCCCCGACTACGTTACCCCCAACCAGGCACTGGCCGAGGGCGCAATCGACATCAACATTTTCCAGCACAAACCCTATCTGGATTCCTTCAAGGCCGAGCACAATCTCGACCTGACTGAAGTATTCCAAGTGCCGACCGCTCCTTTGGGCATCTACCCCGGCAAACTCACCGCGCTGGATCAAGTGAAAAACGGCAGCTCTGTCTCTATTCCCAACGATCCGTCTAACCTCGCCCGCGCTTTGGTGATGCTCGACAACCTGGGCTGGATTAAACTGAAAGAAGGTATCGACCCGTTGCGCGCCGCCCGCACCGATATTGCCGAAAACACCAAAAATATCGAATTCGTGGAAATGGAAGCCGCCAACCTGCCGCGTAGCCGCCAAGACGTAGACTTCGCCATCGTAAACGGCAACTACGCCATGTCTTCCGGCATGAAACTGGCCGAAGCCCTGTTCCAAGAACCCAGCTTCGCCTACATCAACTGGTCTGCCGTGCGCACTGCCGATAAAGACGCGCAATGGGTACAAGACGTAACCGCCGCCTATAATTCCCAAGAATTCAAAGACTATGCGCACAAACGCTTCGTCGGCTACAAATATCCCGCCGTATGGGGTGAAGGCGCAGCCGCCGCTTCAGCCGCTTCCACAGCAGCCGCCAAATAAGCAACGCGGATAAAACCATAGCCGTTTCAGGTAACCTGAAGCGGCTGTTTTTAATTGAGGAAAAGGCTACCTGAAAAATACCCTTATATCTGGAAACACGCAATAAACTGATTTTATGTGGCTTACTCCTTCCTAACGCGTTGCCCCTCCTTACTACCCAAGCCCCGCCCACAGCCTTACCCGATTTTGCCATCTGCATAAAATTTGCCAAGTCAACCAATCTGTTGACCTTTTGTTTACATCTGTTATGATTTTTGGTACTTTACTGCCATTATTCATGCAGATACACACCGCACATTTAGATTTCAAAATTCCCCCTTTCCGCCATCCGTCCGCCTGTTCGGGCGGCTGGCATCTACCAGCCGTGCCGCAAAGGCATACGGCTGCATTCCCACCCGAAAAGGAGATCTACCATGACCGATGTGAAAAAAGTAGCCGTAGTTACCGGTTCCGCCGCAGGTTTGGGCAAAGCAATCGCCACCCGTTTGGCCAAAGACGGCTTCCGCGTGGTGCTGCACGACATCAACGCCGACAACCTGAACAAGGTTAAAGCGGAATTCGATGCCGCCGGGTTTGAAAATATCGCCGTAAAGGGCAATTCCGCCAGCCGGGAAGACCAGTTCCGCCTAGTGGACGAAGCAGTCAAGGCCTTCGGGCGGGTGGACGTGTTTGTCAACAACGCGGGCGTGGAATCGGTCGGCACATTCTTGAGCCTGAACGAAAATGAAATCGACCGGGTGTTGGGCATCAACATCAAGGGCGTGATTTTCGGCACGCAGGCCGCCGCCGAACAAATGAAAAAACAGCAGGGCGTAGGCAAAATCATCAACGCATGCAGCATCGCCGGTCACGAATCCTACGAAATGCTGAGCCTGTATTGCGCCACCAAGCACGCGGTACGCTCGTTCACCCATTCCACCGCAAAAGAACTCGCCCCCTACAACATCCGCGTAAACGCCTATTGCCCGGGTGTGGCCGACACCCCCATGTGGGAGCGCATCGACGCCGCATTTGTAGAACACAAGGGCTACCAGCCGAAACAGGCGTGGAACGAATTTACCAAAGGCATCCTCGCCGGCCGGCCGCAACAGCCGGAAGACGTGGCCAACCTGGTATCCTTCCTGGCTTCGGAAGACGCCGACTACATCACCGGCCAAACCATCCTCACCGACGGCGGCATGGTATTCCGTTAAACAACAGGCAAACGGCCGGCGGCAGCCGGCTGTTTTTATGGCCGCCCGCATTTTGCATCCGCTAAATTCGGTTAAACCCGCACCCTGCCGCCCAAACTTTGCTACACTGCGCCCCTTTTCACTCTAACATAAGGGAAAATCATAACTTTAATGGATAATCTAATGAACGCGGCCAGCCAGATGCTGGGCGGCAAAGACGGCGGCCAAGGCTCGCTCACCGATATGGCGATGGATTTGGTGAAACAGCACGGCGGCGTGGGCAACCTGATCAGCCAGCTGCAACAAGGCGGCTTGGGTGATGCCATCAGCAGCTGGGTTTCCAACCAGTCTGGCAATATGCCCGTGTCCGGCAGCCAACTGCAACAAGCGCTGGGTAGCGACACCGTAAACCAGCTGGCGCAGAAATTCGGCGTGGATGCCAACCAGGCAAGCGAGATGCTGGCCAAAATCCTGCCCAACCTGGTAGACCACGCCACCCCAAACGGCAGCGCGCAAGACGCAGACGGCTTCGGCCTGGACGATGTGGCTTCCATGCTACTGAAAAACTTTATGAAATAAACCAAAAGCCGTCTGAATGTTCAGACGGCTTTTTTATAGTGAATTAAATTTAAACCAGTACAGCGTTGCCTCGCCTTGCCGTACTATCTGCGGCTCGTCGCCTTGTCCTGATTTTTGTTAATTCACTATAGTTGTGAGGCTACCTGAAAGCACAGCTTAGGCGAAGTTTAAACGGCGAGATGGCTGAAGCAATGCACTGCATATCGCGTTAGCTCGCTTGGCAGCGGGGAAAATGCTTTGGCCATAGTGGATTAAAATCAGAAGGGGCAAGGCGGCAAGCCGCAAACAGCACAACCAGTACGGCAAGGCAAGCTAACGCCGTAGCATACTGATTTTAATAAACTATATCTTTCAGGTAGCCTCTGCCCTGCCCCGCTCCATCACCACGCCCACCGATGCCACGCCGGGCAGGATACCGGGTTTTACCGCCTTAATCCGCACGCTCTCGCAGGAAGGGAAATGCTTAAGCAGCAGCTGCGCCACATAACCCGCCAGCGCCTCCAGCAAGAAAAACTGCTGGCCGGCCAAGGCCGCCGTTACCAGCTCCGCCGCCTCGGCGTAGCTGATCGTATCGGCCACGTTATCGCTCTTTTCCGCCGCACGCAAATCGGCATGGATGTCGATATCCAGCAACACGGTTTGCGGCTGGCGGCGTTCCCAGTCGAAAACGCCGATTAGGGTTTGGGCTTTTAAGCCGTGCAGAAAAACGGTATCCATGCTGTGCTTGTCCTCGTGATAGAATCCGGCTCGTTTGTTTCAATGTGAAAAAATCTTATGGCTGACATCTTGTCTGTGTGGGGCCTGGCCGCCGTGGCCGCCGCCTATTTAATCGGCTCGCTCTCGTTTGCCGTTATCGTATCCAAATTCTACGGGCTGGACGACCCGCGCAGCTACGGCTCGGGCAACCCGGGCGCCACCAATGTTTTACGCAGCGGCCGCAAAAAAGCCGCCGCGCTCACGCTCTTGGGCGACGCGCTCAAAGGCCTAGTGGCCGTGCTGCTTGCCCGATGGCTGCAATCGTATTTCGGCCTGGCCGACGAAGTGGTGGCCGCCGTGGCGGTGGCGGTGTTGGTGGGGCATATGTGGCCGCTGTTTTTCGGCTTCAAGGGCGGCAAGGGCGTGGCCACCGCGCTGGGCGTGCTGCTGGCCTTATCGTGGCCGGTGGCGCTGATTTGCGCGGCAGTGTGGCTGATGATGGCCTTCGGGCTGAAAATTTCCTCACTGGCCGCACTCACCGCCACCGTAATCAGCCCGCTGGCCGCCATGTTCTTGGTGCAACAGCCCTCCTGGCAAGCGGCCATTGCCGTGATTGCCGCGCTGGTGCTGCTGCGCCACCGCAGCAATATCCAAAACCTGCTCAGCGGCAAGGAAAGCAAAATCGGCTCAGGCAAATAGCAGCGTTACCTACCCGATAAAGGCTACCTGAAACAGGCGACGCAAGTTTCTGCGAAGCTGAAGTTTCAGGTAGCCTTTTGCTTTGTCAGCATGACCCTAAGGGCTACCTGAAATGTACATCTCAACTGTACTTTTCAGGTAGCCTTTCCCCACCCCGCATCTTTCAACAACAAAGCCGCAGCCTGCCGACCGCTTTGCACGGCAGCTTCCAGCGTGGCGGGATAGCGCGGGTGGAGATAGTCGCCAGCGAGGTAAATATGCTGATAACGCAGCCAGGCAGTGGGGGTGGTAGGGTTATTGATGCGGCTGGCGGTGGTGGCGCGTTTTTCGGTGATGACTTGGGCGGCAGTGGGGCGCGGCAAGTGCGGGCAAATGCGCCGCAAATCTTGCTGCACTCGCTTGATCCACTCTTCGCGGCTGAGTTTGCCATATTGGTCGGACAGGGAAATCACGGCGGATACTTCGCCGCGCCCGAAGCCGAGCGCATCACGGTCGATAAACCATTGTGCTGTGCCTTCAGCCAGGCCGGTAATCGGCGCGGGCAGCTCGGGCGAAACGGGATAACGCAGATACACGGTGGTGATGGCGTGGTAGGCTAAAGCATCCAGCGCAGTGGCAATCTCAGGCGGGGCGGCCTCGGGCAGCAGGAGCGGCACATGATAGGGAGCAACAGCCAACACGGCGGCATCGAAGGTTTCGCCGTTCACCAACAGGCTACCTGAAAGCGTTTGTTCAATCTGCGGCACACGCGTTTCCAGCCGGATTTGTGCGCCGTATTTTTGCAGGCGGCGGCATACCGGCTCGGCAAACAGCCGCCCCAAATCCTGCTTGGGCAGCAAAAAATCGCTGGCGGCGCGTTCCGCCCACACGCCATCGCGCAGCACGTTTTGCAGGCGTTGCAGCGAAGCCTGCTCCAAAGCGGTGTTCATCGCGCCCCACACCAAAGGCTGCCAAAACTGCTGCTGCAAACGGTGCGATACCTGCTGCTGCCGCAGCCAGACGGCCACAGGAATATCGTCTGCCAAGCGCAGGTTTTGCAAAGCACGCATCTGGCGCAGCAGCGCGGTTTTCTCGCCCCAGCCGATGCCGCGCGCCCCCAGCACACCGGCCAGCAAATGCAGCGGCGCGCTCAGGCGGCGGGCAGAAAATTGCAGGCCGTCGGCCAAATGCCATTGCAGCGGCAGGCGCAAAAATGCCTCTTCCTCGCGCACGCCGCAGCGCGCCAGCACATCCAACACCTGCCGATACGCGCCCACTAAAATATGCTGGCCGTTGTCGGCCTGAGCAAAACCGCTGCCGCCGCCCAACGTGCGGGCGCGGCCGCCGCACTGCCGCCCGGCCTCAAACAGGGTGATTTGCGCCCGGCCGCACAGTGCTTCTGCTGCCGAGAGCCCGGCCCAGCCGCCGCCAATCACCGCCACACGCGGCGCGGTGCTCATGGCTTAAACCCCAAGAGCCAGGTTTTCAGGGCAATCCGCGCTTTGCGCGGCTTCGGGATCGCCAGCTTGTAGCGCAGCACATTGGCCGCGCCGTCGCGCTCGATTTCGTTTAAGAGAGCGTAGTAGATGGCGGCCATCACCAGCCCAGCCTTCTGGCCGCGTCGTTCGGCAGCAGGCAGCAGAGCCACGGCTTCGCGGTAGGTTTGGCGGGCACGGGCTACCTGAAACGCCATCAGCTCGGCAAACTCTTGGCTGTTTCGGCGTTGCCGCAAATCGGCGGCGGGCACGTTGAAGCGCTGCAAATCTTCCACCGGCAGGTAAATCCGCCCGGCCACCGCGTCTTCGCCAACATCGCGGATGATGTTGGTGAGCTGCAGGGCCAAGCCCATTTTGTCGGCATAATCCAGCACGGCGGCATCTTGGAAGCCGAGGATGCGGGCAATCAGCCGCCCCACCACTCCGGCCACGCGCTGGCAGTATTGCTGCAAGGCGGCGAAATCGGCATAACGCGCCGGGGTTAAATCCATTTCCACGCCGTCAATCACGGCGGTTAATTCGTTTTCAGGTAGCCCGTAGGCCGGCGCCACTTCGCGCATGGCCTGATTAACCGGATGCTCCGGCAAGGCTGCGCCGTGAAATACCTTGGCCGCGTCCTGCCGCCACCAGGCCAGCGTTTGCGCCGCCATGGTCGGATCGGCGCAATCGTCCGCCACATCGTCGAGCTCGCGGCAATAGGCATACAGCACAGTCATGGCACGGCGTTTTCCCGGCGGCAGAAAGCGGAAACCGGCCAGAAAACTGGAGCCGCTCTCTTCGGCTTTTTGGTGGCAGTAGTCGTAGGGGGTCATAAAATTTTAATAAACTAATGTGTGGTCAAACTGTAAAGGCTACCTGAAAGCGTGAGCTTCAACGAAGTTTAAACGAGCAACACGAATTTCTGCGAAGCCAAAACCTCAGCCCGCAATATACGCATCATCCGGCTCGCCGTCTTGCCCGCCTTCCACCAGAATCACATGCCCGAAAAACAAATCGCCATCGTCATAGTAGGCAGTGAACCCTTCCTCCTGCAATGTGAGCTCGGACAATTCGATACAACGCGCAAACGCTTCGGCATCCAAGCTTTCCGGCGGCACGGCCGGCTCGTCGGTTTCCCCTTGCCAGTTTACCGCGTCTTCCAGCAGCTGTTCGGCAGCAAAACTACGCCAACGGCGGTCGAATTCAGCAGCTTGGCTGTGCAGGCGACGCAGTAAGGCGAGGGATTGATTGGCGGTTTCCTCTTGGCCGGCATCGGCGTCAAGCAAGATATGCACTTCCTGACCCAGCCAATCGGCATAGCCTTCAAAGCTGGCGAAATCGCGGTTGAGGCTAAATTGGCCGATGCCCGGCTCGTTCAGCACCACCGGCGTTAGATAATGTTCCAGCTCGGCCTGCAAGGCGGGCGAATCGGGGTTTTCTTCCAGTATTTCCAGCAGCATAAAGCAGAGCAGGGAAAAGTCTCGGTCTGCACGCTGCGGCCGCACGCGCAGGCGGTAGATGCAGTTGGGGCGCAGGAAGAAGCGATAGTGTTCGGGGGCGGTGCTTTCCACCAGCCATTCGAGCCGCACGGTTTGGCGGTGGCATTGGCCGGCGGCATCGATATAGGCGGCACAATGGCGGCTGGCCGTCCACAACACATCGCGCCCGCCCTTGCCCGCCCCGCCGCCGCTACTGCTGTCGGTAAGCACCAGGATTTCCTGCTCCTGCGGCTGATAGAGCTGATCGAAGGTTTGCTGCTCTTGGCAGATACGTTTTTTGTTGCTCATTACTTAGTCTCCTGAGGGAAAGGCTACCTGAAAATGGGGTTTCAACGAAGTGGGGCGATGTCTGAACCTGGCTAAGGCTGCTTTGCGGCGCGATATGGCGGACTAACAAAATTGGCACAAGGTGGCAAGCCGCAAGTAATACAGACATCTGGCCAGGCAAGCCAAGCGCTATACCGGTTTTTGTTAGTTCCCGATAACAGGCGCATTATCCGGTTTTCAGGTAGCCTGTTCATCTGATGGCAAGGCTACCTGAAACCGCCCTACCCCGCCAAACCAAAGAAGCCGGCCTCGAAAGCCGGCTTCCACCATTTATTATTCCCGTAGCGAATCCACACGGATGCTGTGTTCCATCTGGCTGGCGGGAGCAGCGTTGCTGTCTTTTTTACGTTCAAGGTGTTTCAGGTAGCCTTCGTCGATGTCGCCGGTGACGTAGCAACCGTTGAAGCAGGAGCTGTCGAAGCCTTCGATGGCAGGGTTGAGCGCATGCACCACGTTTTCCAAATCGTCCAAATCTTGGAACACCACGCCGTCGGCAGAAATTTCGGCGGCAATTTGCTCGGCGCTGCGGCCGTTGGCAATTAATTCAGCGCGGGTATGCATATCGATGCCGTACACATTGGGGTAGCGCACTTCGGGGGCGGCGGAGGCAAAATATACTTTCCGTGCCCCGGCGGCGCGCACCATTTCCACAATCTCGCGGCTGGTGGTGCCGCGCACGATGGAATCATCCACCAGCAGGATGGATTTGCCGGCAAATTCGCTATCGATGGGGTTGAGCTTCTGGCGCACGGATTTTTTGCGCGTGGCTTGGCCGGGCATGATGAAGGTGCGGCCGATGTAGCGGTTTTTGATGAGGCCTTCGCGGTAGGGTTTGCCCAGGTGCATGGCCAGCTGCAAGGCGCTGGGGCGGCTGGTATCGGGAATGGGCATCACCACGTCGATTTCGTCTGCCGGCAGGCTGCGTTTCACTTTTTCGGCCAGGGTTACACCCATATCGAGCCGCGCTTGGTACACCGATACGCCGTTCATCACGGAATCAGGGCGGGCGAAATACACGTATTCAAACAGGCAGGGCAAAAGACGTGGCGCTTCGGCGCATTGGCGGCTGTAAAACTCGCCATTAAAGCCGATAAACACGGCTTCGCCCGGCGCAATATCGCGCACCAATTCATAGCCCAGGCCGGGGAAAACGATGGATTCGGAAGACACCATATAGGCGGTGCGCCCCGCTTCGTCGGTAGATTTGCCCAACACCAGCGGGCGGATACCGTGCGGATCGCGGAAGGCGAGCATACCATAGCCGGCAATCAGCGCCACCACGCCGTATGCACCGCGCACTTGGCGGTTGAGCGAGGCCACGGCATCAAACACATCGCCCACTTCCAGCTTGCTGCGGCTGCCGATCACGTGCTGCAACTCGCTGGCCAACACGTTGAGCAGCACTTCAGAATCGGAGCCGGTGTTGATGTGGCGCAGGTAGCGGCGGCATAAATTGGCCTCAAGCTCTTCGGGGTTGGTGAGGTTGCCGTTGTGCGCCAGCACGATGCCGAAGGGCGCATTCACATAAAACGGCTGCGCTTCGGCGCTGCTGCCCGCGTTGCCGGCGGTGGGATAGCGCACATGGGCGATGCCGGCGTTGCCCACCAGGTTGCGCATATCTCGCGTGCGGAACACATCGCGCACCATGCCGGTGTCTTTGTGCATATGAAACATCTCGCCCTCGGCGGTTACGATGCCGGCGGCATCCTGCCCGCGGTGCTGCAACACCTGCAATCCGTCATACAGCAACTGATTCACCGGCTCAAAAGCCACCATGCCCAATACGCCACACATAAATTCACTCCCCCGGCGCTTGCCGGTAATCGACACGATCCGCCATAAACGGCGGCAGATACGGCACGGCCAATTGGGCCAAGCCCTCGAAAACAAATGCGGTTTGCGAATGCCGCCACTCCTCGATCTTCGGCAAATCGGTAAACGCGCAAGCCAACACCGCCAGCGTTACCGCCAACACCCCCTTCACCGCGCCGAACACCCCGCCGAGCAGGCGGTTTGCCCCACCCAGCCCGGCCGCGCCAGCAGAAGAAGTGAGCAAGGTTTGCAGCAGCCGGAACAGCAGCCGCGCCAGCAGGAACACACCGATAAACGCTGCCACCACCGCCAGCGCATGCGGCTTGAGGCTACCTGAAAGCCAGTCGCCCACCGGCGGAGCAAGCAGCTTGGCCGCCAGCAGCGAGCCCAGCCAAGAAACCAAGCCCACCAATTCGGCCACCACGCCGCGAAACAGCGAAATCAGGGTAAACGCCGCAATCACCAGCAGCGCGAGATAGTCAAACAAAGTCATCAGCGCTCCAGCAGGATGCCGTCGAGCCCCTGCGATTTAATTTTACCCATCGCCTGGCTGGCAGCCTGGCGGTTGGGATATGAACCGGTGCGCACACGGTAGAGCGCGTTGCCGCCTTTGTTGGCCGGCGGCGCCACATAGGCGCTCACGCCTGCATCGGCCAGCCGTTTTTGCACGGCACGTGCCTGCTCTTCGGTGGTGTAAGCCCCCACCTGAATCACCATGCGCCGCTCCGTCTGCGCCGCTTGATGGTCGGCAGCTTTGCCATTGCCAGCCACATGGTTGGCAGCGCGGTTGTTCAAAATATCTTCCGGCGAGAGGCGGTTGCCGTTTGGCTTACGTTCTTGCCGACGTTCGGTGGGGCGGCGGCGCTCAGCAGGCTTCTGTTCGGCCTGCTTCGGCTCGGCCGGTTTGCTTTCAACACGGCGCTCATTCGGCTGCGCGGCCGGCGTTTGCGGTTTCACGCCCTCGGCGCGGCGCGGAGTTTCCGGTACGGCAGGTTTGGCCTGCGGCTGGGTAGCCGGTTTATTGTTTTCTGCCTGTTGCGCGCGCGGCGCGGCCGGCACCGGCTTGGCTTCTACCCGTGGCTGCGGCACAGGCTTGCTTTCCGCCCTTACTGGCGGTGCAACCGGGCGGCTTGGTTGCGGATTGGCCGCGTTGCCGGAGTTGGCCAACGGATTGGGCAACACCGTGGTACGCGCCTCCACCGGCTTGGCCGGCTGCACGGGCTGCGGCGCAGGCGGAGCAGGTTCCACAACCACTGCTTCCGGCTCAACAGACGGCGCAGATACCGGCTGCGGCTGCATTTCCACCGCCGTATCCGCACCAGTCGGCACTTCGGCCACCGGCTCGGGCAGCGGTTGGGTTTCCACCACCATAGAAGCCGCAGTTTCACTGCCGCCGCTCACGGTGATTTCGCCCGGCGCGGCAGTATTTTGGCTGCTGCCCATCACTTTGGCCAGCAGCAGCGCCACCACCGTAGTGAGCAGCAGTGCGCCCACCAAGCGGCGGCGGTTTTTGCGCTTAATCTGTTCGTATTCTTCCAGATGGCGCCAATTGGGGTTGGATTGGGGGGGCATAATTCCTTATTCCTGTTGCGGTGCGCCCATCACTTCGGCCACCGTGTGAAACGAACCAAATACCACAATTCTATCATTTTCCCCTGCCTCCGATAAGGCGGCGCGATAGGCTTCGCCCACACTGGCAAACAGGCACACTTTAGCCGCGCCCGCCGCTTCCAGATGCTGCTGCAAGGCTTCCGCCGAAAGACCGCGCGGCAGCGGCAGCGGGGCGGCCAGCCATTCGTCGAACTGGTCTTGCAACAGGGAAATCACGGTATCAATGTCTTTATCGGCCAGCATACTGAACACCGCCAGCCGTTTTTCGGCAAACGGCAGCGCCATCAGGCTGCGGCGCAAAGCGCGGGCGGCGTGCGGGTTGTGGCCGACATCCAAAATAGTGAGCGGGCGGCCGGGCAACACCTGAAAACGGCCGGGGTGGCTCACCAGCAACAGCCCGCGTTTGATGGCACCGATATCCACCGGCAGCCGCGCATTCAGACATTCAAGCACGGCCAGCGCACAGGCGGCATTGCCCAGCTGATAGCCGCCGCGCAGGGCGGGAAAAGGCAGAGCGTTGCGGTTGCGGCTACCTGAAAACAGGCGGCTGTGTTCGGGATGAAAGTGAAACGACCATTGCTGCTGCTCCAGCTTGCTGAAGCTGAAATCGCGCCCGGCCAGCAAGAGGTCGGCGCCGATGGCTTCGGCGTGGCGGCGCAGCGATTCGGGCGGCGGATTCTGGGCGCAGATCGCGGGTTTGCCCGCACGGAATACGCCCGCCTTTTCAAAGGCCACCTGCTCCACCGTGTCGCCCAAAAAGGCTTGGTGGTCCAAATCCACCGACGTTACCACCGATACGTCGCCGTCAAAAATATTCACCGCGTCCAGCCGGCCGCCGAGCCCGACTTCCAGAATCATCACATCGGTTTCAGCGCGCTGGAAAATATCCACGGCGGCCAAGGTGTTGAACTCGAAATAAGTGAGCGCGGTATCGCCGCGCGCGGCTTCGATGCGCTCGAAAGCAGCGGCAATGGTTTCATCGGCAGCGGGCTGGCCGTTCACGCAGATGCGCTCGTTATAGCGCAGAATGTGCGGGCTGGTGAGCATGCCGGTTTTGAAGCCGGCGGCGCGGTAGATGCTTTCCAAAAAGGCGCACACTGAGCCTTTGCCGTTGGTGCCGGCCACCACAATCACCGGGCATTGCGGCTGTAAATCCATCCGCTCTTTCACCGTGCGTACGCGCTCCAAGCCCAAATCAATGCTGCCGTGGCTGTGGGCAGTGCCGCCGGTGTAGGCGGTTTCGAGGTGGGCGAGCCATTGGGAGAGTGTTTTCATGTGTTCAACCTTGTTTGAGGGCTACCTGAAAATGCCAAACGGGTTTTCAGGTAGCCTGTATGCCGTACGGGCGGCTTGGCGAAGGCTAGCTGAAAATAATGGTGCCGGTCAGCATTATTGTGCCAAGCGCTTGCTGGCCGGGTTTTGATCGGCGCCTTCAGGTAGCCTGCTTTAACTGATGAAGGCTACCTGAAAACGGTTAAACCTTTTCAGGTAGCCTTTTGTCGCCGCATTATACCGCAGCAGAATTCAGCCTGGCACACTCTCCAGCGCGGCAGCAATCAGTGCGCCCGTGGCGACATCGATTTGCGCAGCGGCAGTTTCGGCCGCATCCAAACCGCGCCCCGCCACCAGCGGCAACACGCGGCGGTACAGCACCTGTACACAACCGTTTTGCTCGTACACCAACACCTTCAGCGGCAGCTCGGCGGCCAGCAGCAAATCGGCCTGCATCAGCGGCGTACCTTTGGCCGGATGACCGACTATCAGCAGGCTGGCAGGCGCCAGCGGCAGGCCGTGTTCGGCGGCCAACTTGGAATGCGGGATTTCGGCAAACAGGGTAATCTGCTTGGCGGCAAAAGCCTGTTTCAACACGGCCAGCGTTTCGGCAAAACCTAAGCGGCTGGGCAGGATAGTGTGATTGGGATTGGTCATGGGATTGAGTCCTGTATACAATGAAAAAGCCAATAAAGCCGCGTTGGTGCAGCCGTTTTTTAGCAGGAATCCTGCATATCCAACGGTTTTCTCCGTTTCTTCCGCGCCTGCCCCCAACGCGCCCACACGCGCAGGCGGCGCAGGCCTTCGGCATCGGCGGAATCCGGCCACACGGCTTGGTAAATCTGCCGGCCGCCATCAGTTTGCCAATGCAAGATCTGCAGCCACGGCAGCACCATGCCACCGCGCAGGGTGGCCGCCACGGCAATTTGCTGAGGCTGCAAAAACAGCACGGCCTCGCCGCCGCTGCCCACAGTGAGACTGCCGATTGGCAACGGCCGTCGCAGAGCATACCAAGCAGCGGGGGCGGTGAGCGCGAGGCCAATCAAACGTAGCCAACCGGCAAAATACAGCAACCACAACGCCGCCAGCCACACCCATGCGACCAACTGCAGCAGGCTTTGCAGCCGTGAAGGCCAAAAGGCTACCTGAAAAGGCTGCACGGCGGCTACATCATGTTGTCCACCACGGGGCTGACGCGGATATCGTCGTCATCCGTGTCCAACACCATGTCGTGGAATTCGAGGTCGAAAAAGCGGGCAAACAGCTCGGGCGTGAGCTCCGGCCATTGCTCCTGCGGCACTTCCCACGAAGCAATCTCGCCGCTGAGCACCTCGCGCCAGCGTTCGCCAAACAGGCCGGCGCTCTCTTCGGGCGTATCGGCCTGTGCCAACAGATACACGCTGCAATTGCTGCGGATTTGGGCAAGGGTAAGGTCGGGCAGGTCGTCGCCGGTGCTTTTGAGCCAGGCAAGGAAAGCTTCGGTGGGCTTCACCACCACGGCGCTGCGGTCTACAAAATACATGGTATTTCCTTGGGTTGGTTGTCGGAGTTTCAGGTAGCCTGCCGGGCAAGATACAGGCTACCTGAAACAGATTTTCTGAAGTGTCGGATTTCTGAAAAACCTGAACACTGGCACCCGCTACAGCGGATAATCGTAATCCACCACCAGCGGGGCGTGATCAGAGAATTTCTCCTGCTTATAAACATGGGCGGAGCGGGCGCGCTCGGCCAGGGCGGGCGTGGCCATTTGGTAGTCGATACGCCAGCCCACGTCTTTGGCATAGGCCTGGCCACGCTGGCTCCACCAGGTGTAACCGGGCATTTCGGGATAGAGCGTGCGCCAAATATCCACCCAGCCCAGTTCGGCAATCACTTTGCCGATCCACTCGCGCTCTTCGGGCAGGAAACCGGAGTTTTTCAAGTTGCCTTTCCAGTTTTTCAAGTCGATGTTTTGGTGTGCGATATTCCAATCGCCGCAGATCACGATATCGCGACCTTGGGTTTGCAGCTCACGCAGCAACGGATAGAAGGCTTCTAAGAAGCGGAACTTCACCTGCTGGCGCTCTTCCGAGCTGCTGCCGGACGGCAAGTAGAGCGAAATCACCGACAAATTGTCGAAATCAGCCTGCACGAAGCGACCTTCGGCATCGAATTCGGCAATACCCATGCCGGTTTGCACGCGGTCTGGCTCACGTTTGCTATACAGCGCCACGCCGGAATAGCCGCGTTTCTCGGCGCAGTGCCAAACGCCATGCATACCGTGCGGGGCTTTCATGCTGTCGTCCAAATCGGCTTCTTGAGCCTTGAGCTCCTGAACGCAAACGATATCGGCGCCGCTTGCGGCCAGGTATTCATGAAAGCCTTTTTTATAGGCAGAACGGATGCCGTTTACATTAGCAGAAATGATACGCATGAGTATTTCCAAATAAAGTTATTGCTTGATTATACAGGGAAGCAGGCTACCTGAAATGTTCAGGTAGCCTGCTTAGCCAGCGTTTGCCGCCACACCAGATAATCACGCAACGGCGGCATGGGCGGGTTGATGCAATGCGGGCAGATGCCGGTTACGTCTTCATCGTCAAACTCTTGGTGGAAAGCATCCGGATCGAAACGGGACTGCTGCATCACCGCCTGCACCAGCGCCTGCTGCTGCACCACATCAAATTCGTAACCACGCAAAATTTCAGCCAGTAGATCGGTTTCTGCCGGGCTGAAAGGAGCAATATTGCTTTGAATCATGCGTGCGTAATCGGCATTTTGAATTTTTTGTTGTAATAAAAGAGTAATACTCATCAAAATTTGAATTTTAACTAAAGAAAAACTAATGCAATAATTCGCATTCTTGGTCGATATTATTACCGCCAGAAAACACTTCTTTATTATCGCAACGGCTACGGCTGCTTTGGCAAATCCGTACCGTTTGATCTTGGTTAATCAATAAAACCCTTGGCTCTTTATTCACATCAAAAGCCACGGCTTTAATTGTATATTTATCTCCCAACACCCCGCGTGCATTGCCTTGGAATTTAATACAGAAATGCTGCGTCTGGCTAACCGCTAACGCCGGCCAAGTGGTGGAAGTGGCTTTAAACGTGCGGTTTCGCGAATAAAAACGCTCCATCGCCCGGCTATTTTCCAATAAAGCAGCATTGGCCTCTTCTAAACGGGATTTGCGCACAAACGATTGGTATGAAGGATACGCAATAGCCGCCAAAATTGCCACTATGGCAATAATGATCATCAGCTCCATCAGTGTGAAGCCGCGTTTGGTGAAAACAGATAAGCCGTTCATGCTGCTACTCCTTAGTAAGAACCGGAAGAGACAGTATAAACGGCTTCATCAAGAAACGGAATAGAGTCCAATACTAATATGGCTCACAATTGGTTCTGCTACCTGACTGATCAATAGTATTGGCATCACAACGACTCATCGTTGTACCAATGCTATTGAAGTAAATACCTTGAGTTTCGTTCGGATTTCTGTTGGTTGGCTTAGCAAAAATTTCATAGCTATCCGATTGTGGGGCTCCGCCTACAAAGCCAATCGTGAAGAAATCAGTACTAGCAGGAGCTGACGCGGGATGGTTGGCATCGGTAAACGAACGAGCTTTGGTATACAACCGCTCCATATCTCGAGACTTGGCTAGAATACTGGCTTTAGCCTGTTCCATACGAGATCGACGAACAAATGTATCATAACTTGGGTAGGCGATAGTTGCTAAAATACCTACTATTACAACAATTATCATCAACTCCATCAAGGTAAAACCTTGCGTCTTTAACTTATTCATCACATTCCCTTTTTATTCTTATTTTCCCACAAGCATTACTTGTTACTTACCTAATTTCTGCCTAGTTAGGTTTATTCTCATATGGCAAGCACAACATTATTTGACAATCCACCACATCTCAAAACAAGCCGATTCCAATCTAAATTTAATCCGGCTGACTCCGAGCCCGATAAATCTCTTCTTTCATTTGGCGTATCGCTTCCGGCAAGCCCAAAAACACGGCTTGCGCAATGAGTGCATGGCCGATATTCAGCTCGCGAATCGGCAAAATCCGTGCTACCGGCGCTACGTTGTGAATCGTCAAACCATGCCCGGCATTAACCACCAAACCCAATTCCGAAGCAAAATATGCTGCTTCTTCCAAGCGCAACAACTCGTTTTGTCGAGCGGCATGCGAAGTTGCATCGGCATATGCGCCGGTATGCAGCTCAATGGCTTGTGCGCCAACATCACGGGCAGCCTTGATTTGCTGCTCATCCGCATCGATAAACAACGAAACGCGGATGCCGGCAGTATTTAATCGCTGCGTAAACTCCGCTACAGTCTGCTGCTGAGCCAGCACATCCAAGCCGCCTTCGGTGGTCACCTCCTGCCGTTTTTCCGGCACGATGCACACATCTTCCGGCTGCACCTGCAAGGCGTTATCCAACATTTCTGTCGTCAGTGCCATTTCCAAATTCATACGGGTGCGGATTGCCTGTTTGATGGCGAACACATCTGCATCTTTGATATGGCGGCGATCTTCGCGCAAATGCAAAGTAATTAAATCCGCGCCGTGAGTTTCGGCAACCAAAGCTGCCTCCAACGGGCTGGGATAGCGCGTACCGCGCGCATTCCGCAAAGTAGCAACGTGGTCGATATTAACGCCCAACAGCATCTTCTTTTCCTTTCGGGTATCGAATTTCGCAATTTAGCTTTATGACTCACGCCGTAGAGGTAACTAAGCAACCGGCGTGCCATCTGCACAAAGCCATTCTAAGGTATTGCCAACACCGCGCAATTACACAAGTCATCGCTCTCAAATGCCGTAATCTCGCCTGCCTCCAATCCTGGAACGGGGAACAGGCGTACAGTGAGCGGCTTGTTCAGGCGGAAGGCCATGGTGCCGGTATCGCACATGATGCCGGCAATTTTCTCCGCCGGAGTGCTGCCCGCAATCGGCACGGTATCCAAACCGATACCGCATACGCTGCTGTAAGTGAGCAGGGCACGGATATCGAACTGTTTCCTGCGAGTGGCCTCGGCCAAGCCTTCGTCTTCGGTTACCGCCAGCATCAGGCCGGAAAAACCCACGGCCTGCACCCGTTCCAGCGACTTGAACACACGGGTGAGCAGTGCGGATACTTCCACCGTACCAGCTGCGCCGAAATACGGCACGCGCATCAGTCGATACAGCTCTACCATTGAAGTGCAATTCTTTGACGGCGCAGCCGAAGTATCCATCCCAGCATAAGCCCAACCTGCATCCAAAGGCGTGTCGGCCACACATTGCTGCACACGGTCGATGTGGTATTGCAGCGCCTCGCGCATGGCCGAATAGGCTACCTGAAAATATTTGGCATGCTCTGTCGGCTGATTATTTAATCCACGTAAGGCAGCAGCCAGCAAATCCGGCGTTTCCAAGCCCAACACAATGCAGTTGCCCTGCTCTGCGCGGTGGTAGCCGGCGGGGAAATACGGAATCAGCGGCCGACAATTGAAGTTTACCGTGAAATTGAAATTGCCTTCGCCGCGCGGCGTAATGCGGCCGATTTCCTGCATAGCCGCCACGCACAACTCAATGGTTTGCCTGTCTAAAAAACCATTCTCATCCATGCCCACATTCACACAGGCATTACACAAATCGCCGTAATCGCGAATCAACTCCGGCAGCAGGGCGATTTCGTGCGCACCCACCGCCTCTCCAACAGCAAAACGGATACGCATCGCCTTTCCGTGATTCAATTCCTGCAAAATCTGCTGGATACGGGCTAGCCCCTGCTTGGCGGTTTGCGCGTTTTCGGTATCCAAATATTCGCCGAATGGGTTTGACACCAGCCGTACCGACTGCACGGTATAGCCCGCCCGGGCAAACGATTCGGCCAAACGGTCGCATTGGAGTTTGGCTTCCGCCAGCACGCCAGCCCATAAATGACTATTTTTATTCAAACTGATAAACGCGGTAATCGCCCGCACGCGGCAAAGTTCGGTGTTGCGCAAATCCACTTCGTTTTTCCTCAAAGCATGATGTGATTGGAGGATAAAGGCTACCTGAAAGCCTGTATCTGCTGCAACACCTGTCGCGATTTAATCCCTTCCGGCAGGCGGAAATCCAGCAGCAGGCGGGTAATCCGGCGTGCCTGCTGCAAAGTGGCGGTATCGGTAAATTCACCGTTTTGCAGCTGAATCAACACATTGCCATCTACCGCCACGCCAGGCTGCACTTCTGCCGGCGTCAGGCTATGCCGCTGCTCTAGCGGCAACACTGCATGTTCCGGCTGCAGCCAGTATTGCCGGTCTGCTTCCACCGGGCAACCTGCGCTGTCTTTCTGCAAGTCTGGGGCGTAGCCCGCCAACGTGAGCAAGGTCCACTCAAAACGGCGCAGCACGGCAGCGTGGTTCGGCTCGGTGCACAAGGTGCGCATCACCTGCTGCAAAGCCGCATACAACGCGGGCTGCGGGTCTTCTCGGGCAGTGAGTTTCTGCACCAACTCATTCACATACAGCCCGCTCAACAGCGCCCTGCCCTGCGGCTGCGGCCAGCCGCCCAGCCATTCGGCGCGATGCAGTGTTTTCAGCTCTTCCTTGCCATACCAGGCCACCTGAACCGGCACAAACGGCACCAACACGCCGCGTAATTCGCTCTGCCGTTTGCGCGCGCTGCGCGCCACCACCGCCACCCGCCCGTAATCGCGGCTAAACAGCTCCGCCAGCAGGCTGGTTTCGCGCCACGGCGTGGCCGACAGCAAAAACGCCGGCTGGGAATCGATGCGGTTAGGCTGCTTCATAACTCGTTAAAGAACAATAGGAAAGCGGCTGTTTAATTTTTCAGGTAGCCTTTGATCGGCGGCATACCGTCAGCCATGCCGGCGGCGGCTGTCCGGCAGCGGCAAATCCGCCCATTTCATCACCGAAGCCACTTCCGCCGCGTTCAGCTCATAAAACTGCCCGCGTTTCAAGCGGTTGGGCAAACCAATCGGCCCAAAGCCGGTGCGCACCAAGCGGCTCACGGTAAGGCCGAAATGCTCGAAAATGCGGCGCACTTCGCGGTTGCGCCCCTCTTTGAGCACCACATTATACCATTTGTTCACGCCTTCCCCGCCCTGGCTGTGGATGCGTTCCACCCGCGCCAGACCGTCTTCCAGCATCACGCCCTCGCTGGTGAGCAGGCGCATCTCATCCATGCCCAGCTCGCCCAATACGCGCACCGCATACTCGCGCTCCACTTCGAAGCTCGGGTGGGCAAAACGGTTGGCCAGCTCGCCGGAAGTGGTAAGAATCAGCAGGCCGCTGGTATTGATGTCCAAGCGGCCGACGGCCACCCAACGGCTGCTCGCCGCCTGCGGCAAGCGGTCGAAAATGCTCACGCGCCCCTGCGGGTCGTCGCGCGACACAATCTCACCTTCCTGCTTGTAATACAAGATGATACGCGGCAGCCTATCCGGCCATTTCAGCTTGATCACGCTGCCTTTCACCAACACCTGGTCTTCCGGTTGCACCTTATCGCCCAGCTGCGCCACCTTGCCGTTTACCGTTATCCAACCGTTCTGAATCCACTCCTCCATCTCGCGGCGCGAACCTACGCCGGAAGCGGCCAGCGCCTTTTGCAGGCGCACCGGCTCGATGCCGCTCAAATCGGAACGCTGTTCCTGCAAACGGCGCACTTGGCTCTGCACCTTTTGGTTGCCCGGGCGCACCGCAAGCTTTTTTGCCCGTGCCACGCGGGTTTTTGGTGCTTTCTCCATTTCAGGCCGCTGCTGGCGCTTAGGGCTAGCTGAAACTTTTTCATCGGTGCGGCGCGGATTGCGCTTATTGAAATCGCGTTGGTTTTTCATATAGTTACACTCCTAATCCGTGATATTTATCAACGGTTCTTCTGCGGCACGAAGCGGCAGGGTTGGGGAAAATGATGGAATAGGCTACCTGAAAACGAAGCCTCAATGAAGCTATAATGGATTAAATTTAAATCAGGACAAGGCGGCGAGCCGCAGACAGTACACACGTTACGGCAAGACGAGCCAACGCTGTACTGGTTTTTGTTAATTCACTATAAAACAATAGGGCTGCGGCAAAGCAAATATCAGCAACGCCATCTGTTTTTCAGGTAGCCCAAACGGTATCGTCGTTCAAAATAGAAATCAGACCATCCCATGAAACGAGATGTTTTAGCTGCGGTTTACGTTTACGGCACAATGTGCCGTAGATTGGCTGTTTTACAGGCTGCTCGGAAAGCGGCATTTTTGGGCTTGGCTTGAGGCGGCTCCCCGAAACAGTGTTCATGCACAGGGGAAGCGTTCTCATTACACTCAAACAACTAATCATCTCACTGTAAGCCGGGCAAACAAGCCAATCGCTCGGGCAAACTAAAGGCTACCTGAAAACAATACAGCAATTTCGTGCCGCTTCCCAATTTTCAGGTAGCCTTTATTATTTACAGCCAGCTGCTACCGAACCGGCCATAACTAAAACGCTTATTTCCCCCTACTGCGTCGGTTTGCCCAGCAGGGGGAAATTGTTCAGCCATATCAGGCACGGCGGCCTTGGGCGGCCGGTTTGCGGGCTTTGCTGCGCGGATTGCCGGCGGGGCGGCCGAAGGGTTTGCCGCTGCCGTTTGGCTTGCGGCCGCCTTTTTGTTTCCAACCGCCGCCTTTGGCTTTGCGCGGTGCTTTGCTGCGCTTGCGGGTGGGCTCCATGCCTTCGATGGTGAACTCGGGCAGCTTGCGGCCGAGGTATTTTTCGATTTTGTGCACCGCCACGTATTCGTTCACTTCGGCAAAAGTGAGGGCGAGGCCGTGGCGGCCGGCGCGGCCGGTGCGGCCAATGCGGTGCACATAGTCTTCGGCCTGTTTGGGCAGGTCGTAGTTGATCACGTGGGTGATGCTGGGCACGTCGATACCGCGCGCAGCCACATCGGTGGCCACCAGCACTTTAATCCGGCCTTTGCGCAAATCCATCAGCGTGCGGTTGCGCCAGTTTTGCGGCATGTCGCCGTGCAGGCAGTTGGCGGCGAAGCCTTTTTCGTAGAGCTCGTCGGCCAGCTGTTCGCTCATGGCTTTGGTGCTGGTGAAGATGATGCACTGGTCGATATTGGCATCGCGCAAAATATGGTCGAGCAGGCGGTTTTTGTGGTTTTTGTCGTCGCAGTAAAAGAGCTGCTCGTCGATTTTGCCTTGGTTGTCTTCGCGTTCGATTTCAATCACTTCGGGATTTTTAGTGAGCCGGCGGGCGAGCTTGCCCACGGCGCCGTCCCAAGTGGCGGAAAAGAGCAGGGTTTGGCGGCTTTCGGGCGTAGCGGCCACGATGGTTTCGATGTCGTCGATAAAGCCCATATCCAGCATGCGGTCGGCTTCGTCTAGCACCAGCACTTCAAGGCGGTCGAAATCGATGCGGCCGCTGCGCATGTGGTCCATCAGGCGGCCGGGCGTGGCCACCACCAAATCAATCGGCTTGGCCAGCGATTTGATTTGAAACCCGAAAGACGAGCCGCCCACCAGGGTGACGGTGCGCAGCCATTTCATGTTTTGGGCGTAGATTTTGGCGTTTTTCTCCACCTGTGCGGCCAATTCGCGCGTGGGCGTGAGCACGAGAATACGCGGGCCCTTGCCGGGCTTGTCGCTGCGGCGGGTGATGCGCTGCAGACTGGGCAGCAGGAAAGCGGCGGTTTTGCCGGAACCGGTTTGCGCCGAAGCCATGATGTCGCGGCCATCGATGGCGGCAGGCAGGGCTTGGACTTGAATGGGGGTGGGCTCGATGTAGCCGGCAGAACGCAGGGCGGCGAGCAGGTTTTTATCGTGCAGCAGGTCGCTGAATTGGATGGTCATGTATTTCCAAAAAGGACAACAATACTTTCCGCCCGCACAAAACGGGCAGCCGCGAAGCAAAAGGATGCGCTAACAGAAAGAGGCGGGGTCAGTTCGCTTTCAACACTAGGGCGGGCCGCAAACAGTACAGCAAGGCATGCTGACGCAGTAAAGAAAGTGAAGGCAACCCGCTGGAGGTTACGCAAAAGATTGTCGCAAGCAAAACGCTTGGAGTGGCATCGGCGACAACCTGCGAAGCAGAGAAGGATTGCACGCAAAATGCGGCAAACAGACGCAGCTGTAAAACTGCGGGGGCTGAAGACGATGGCTTCGAACAAAAAGAGGCGGCATCTTAGGCGTTTATCCGAGTTCGGTCAAGCAAAATCTTTGGATTGACACCTATAGTGGATTAACAAAAATCAGGACAAGGCGGCGAGCCGCAGACAGTACACACGTTACGGCAAGGCGAGCCAACGCTGTACTGGTTTTTGTTAATTCACTATATCTACCGAAAAGGCTACCTGAAAGCCACAGCGGCCCGTTTGGAGCGATAGGGCAATTAACCGTAAAATAGCCGCATTCCTTTTCCACTTTTCAGGTAGCCTCACATGAGCGAAATCACCGCCTTTGCCAACCGGCTGGGCAAAAACGCCAAACACCTCATCAAATGGGCACGCCGGCAAAACATCGAAGCCTGGCGGCTCTACGACCGTGACATCCCACAATACCCCTTCGCCATCGACATCTACGGCAACCACGCCCACCTGCAGGAATACGACACCGGCTGGATTATGCAGCACGCCGAATACGAAGCCTGGCTGGCCGAAGTGGTGGAAGCCGTGCAATTCATCACCGGTTTTCCCGCCGAACACATCCACCTCAAACAGCGCAGCCGCCAGCGCGGCAGCAGCCAATACGAAAAAACCGGCCGCAGCGGCGAAGATTTTATCGTGCACGAAAACGGCCGCGCCTTCTGGGTAAACCTCGACAAATACCTCGACACCGGCCTCTTCCTCGACCACCGCAACACCCGCACCCTAGTGGGCAGCGAAGCCCAAGGCAAACGCTTCCTCAATCTTTTTTCCTACACCGGCAGCTTCAGCGTATACGCCGCCACCGGCGGCGCCGCCAGCAGCGAAACCGTAGATTTGTCCAACACCTATCTCGATTGGGCACGGCGCAACTTCGAGCTCAACCACATCAACCCCGAGCAGCACCGCATCATCCGAGCCGACGTCTTCCAATACCTGCAAAACGCCGCCGCCGAAGGCAAACGCTTCGACCTCATCGTGATGGACCCGCCCAGCTTTTCCAACAGCAAAAAAATGCTCGATATCCTCGACATCCAGCGCGACCACCCCCGCCTCATCCGCGAAGCCATGCAGCTGCTCGAACCCGGCGGCACGCTTTACTTCTCCAACAACCTGCGCAGCTTCGAGCTCGAACCCGCCGTGGCCGAACGCTATGCCGTGGCCGAAATCAGCCGCCAATCCGTGCCCGAAGATTTCCGCAACCGCAAAATCCACCGCTGCTGGACAATCAAACACCGCTAAAGCAAAGGCTACCTGAAAACATCCAAACCGTTTTCAGGTAGCCTTTTATATTAAACGTCCCCTATGAACCAATCCGCCATCGATCGCGCAGCCGCCATCCTATTCGCCCTGCTCAGCGCCGCCCTGATTGCCGCTTTTTTTGCCGACAGCCATTTTTTCCATTGGGCATTCGCCCGGCATCATAACCCCCTGAGCTGGTACATCCGCCCGTTGTTCCTCATCCCCTTCTGCCTCGCAGCCTACCACCGCAGCCACGCCGGTATTTGGGCTACCTTGTTGCTGCTGCTCAGCAGTATGTTTTGGTTTCCCCCGCCCGACTATCCAAACGAACGTATCCGGCAATTCTTGGCCATGGAGCAAAACTTCCTGCTCGGCGGCTGGAATACGGCCAAAGTCTTGGCATCGGGCATGGTTGCCCTGAGCCTGATGCTAATTGCCGCCGCCTTCTGGCAGCGCAAACCGCGCCTCGGGCTGTTCTGCCTAGCCGCAGCTGCCGCAGGCAAAATCCTGTGGAGCATCTGTTACGGCCGGGCGGCAGGCTACGCCGTTATCCTGCCTGCAGCCTTCGGCCTGCTGCTCTGCGCCATCGTTATCGGCATGGTATTGCATAAAATCAAGTGGCGGCCTTAATGGGTAAAGGCTACCTGAAAATCTACAATCGATTTTCAGGTAGCCTTTACCAGGCGTCCGGCTCAAACTACAGCGGCTCGATTTCCACCGCTTCGCCCGCCGCCGCGCCCAACACTTCGTTCAGCATGGCGAAAAAGCCGCTGCCGTCGCGTGTGGAGCGCCATTCGCCGTCGCGCAGGGCGAAGTGGTAGCCGCCGCTTTTGGCGGCAATCCACAGCTCCTGGTTCGGCGTGTGGCGGTTTACGATAATCTGCGTGCCGTTATCGGCCTCGATGGTGAGCACATTGCCGTTGTGTTCGCAGTCGAAATCGGCGCCGCACTGGTCGAGCTGGTCTTCGATGTGGGCAAACAACTGGTCGGAATAGCGCAAAAATTCGGTTTCGTTCATGATGGTTTGTGCATGGCGGCATTTTTGTTTAAGATGCGCCATCTTGCCACAGCCGCCTGTTTCAGGCAATTTCGAGTTGATGATGATGCGAACCCTGCTCCCCGCCCTTGCCGCCGCCCTGCTTTTAAGCGCCTGCGGCTATAAAGGCGACCTCTACCTGCCCAAAGAAAGCGACCGCGCCCGCTTCGCCCCGGTGCAAACCGGCCTGCAATTCAGCCCCATCGCGCCGATGCCCGATGTGGAGCCGCAACCGCTGCCTGCCGACAAATAGCCGCGAAATGCCTCAGCCATACTTTTTCAGGTAGCCTCATTCCTGCCGGAGGCTACCTGAAAATATAACTGCGGCACTATTGCCTATCCCGCCGCTCCTGCCCGGCTTTACTTCTTCGGCGGCAGGATGCTGCCGGTTTCGGCGGCGCGCTCTTTCCAGATGGGCAGCCACTGGGCTACACGTTCGCGGTAATGCTCGTAGATTGGTCGGACAGTAGGAAAATCATCTTTGATAAACCGTTCCACATAATCAAAGTCCAGCAGGATGGCGCGGGCAATACAGTTGCCCAAGCCTTCGTAGGCATCATCCGTAGAAGGTGCGGGGAACTCGCCATAAATCGGATAACCGGCTAGAAACTCCTTTTCGTCCGGATTATTGAAATAACGCTCAACCAAATCCAAACCCCGTTCGAAAAAATCGCGGATATAGGCTTCGGCATCAGGCAGGGTATGTACCAGCTTTTGATAAATCATGCAATGGTTATGGGCATCCGGGCTAAGGATTAACATACGGGCAGTCCAGTTCGTTTGAAAATCATTAAAACCCTCCTTAAATATCTTATTAACTGATTTGTTATAAACAATAACACTAGGCATGGCTGATAAATGCAACACCCATCCAGTATCGATCCAAACCTCAGAATGCTTTAATGTCTTATTTTTAAAAGAATTCGCTTTATATTCCCAGCCGGGATACTCCCCCGCCAAGCGAATGCAAAATTCTTTCACATCTGCTTTATTCAACATATTTTCCCTTTCCGTTTTATCCCGTTTGTCTGCCCGCGTATTTTCCGCTGTGCCGATGCCTGCACTTCTCAGGTAGCCTTCCCCTGCTCCTGCCGATACGCTTCCTGCAAAGGCTTAATCCGCGCCAGCCTGTCGGCGGCGATGGCTTCGGCGATGCGTTGCGGTTGCTCGGCGTGGGCGGCGGCGATGGCGGCGGTGTCGGTTTGCTGCGCGGCGGCGAGCAGGGCGAGCCAGTGTTCGCGCTGCGGGTAGGCGGCGTGTTCGAAGCCGAGGCGGCCTTGCGCGTCGGCGCGGCATACGTTGAGCATGGCGGCGAAGCGTTCGGGGCGGCGGTAGGCATCGGTTTGCTGCAAAATTTTGGCGGCGGTTTGCGGGCGCAATTCGGCCGCTTTATGCAGCCGTCCGTGCCAGCGGCACACCTGCACGGCCAAGTCGGCGCAGGCTTTGGGCACTTTCCAGCGCTGATTAACCGCCTGCACCAGCGGCACGCCGGCTTCTTCGTGGCCGTGGTGTGCGGGCAGGATTTCGGGCGCGGTGGTGGCTTTGCCCAAATCGTGCAGCAGCGCGGCGTAGCGTTCGGGCAGGCTCAAGCCGGCATCGGCGGCGCTTTGCAAGGTGAGCAGGGTGTGGATGCCGCAGTCGATTTCGGGGTGGTAGTCTGCGCGTTGCGGCACGCCGAACAGGGCTTCCACTTCGGGCAGCAGCACGGCGAGCGCGCCGCATTGGCGCAGCACTTCAATCATGCGCACCGGCCGCGCTTCCATCAGCCCGCGCGCAAATTCCTGCCACACGCGCTCGGCCACCAGCGCATCGGCTTCGCCGCTTTGCACCATATCCACCATCAGGCGCAGGGTTTCGGGGGCTACCTGAAAACCGTAGCGGGCGGCAAACCGCGCGGTGCGCAAAATCCGCACCGGATCTTCGGCGAAGGCGGGGGAAACGTGGCGCAATATGCCCGCAGCCAAATCGGCCTGCCCGCCGAAGGGATCGATAATCTGCCCGGCCGCATCCTGCGCCATGGCGTTGATGGTGAGGTCGCGCCGTTGCAGGTCTTGCTCCAGGGTAACGTCCGGCTCGGCATGGAAGGTGAAGCCGGCATAGCCGCGCCCGGTTTTGCGTTCGGTGCGCGCCAGGGCGTATTCTTCATGCGTTTCGGGGTGCAGGAACACCGGAAAATCCTTGCCTACCGGCTGATAGCCCGCCGCGAGCATGGCCGGCGCATCGGCGCCCACCACCACCCAATCGCGGTCTTTCACTTCCCGCCCCAACAAGGCATCGCGCACCGCGCCACCCACCAGATAAATCTCCATCTGCCCTTTTTCCTGTTTGCAGTTCGTCCAAACCGAATCATGCCCGATTTGCCCTGTTTTGCCAAAACCATTGTGGTTAAGGCTACCTGAAAGCATATCCACCTACATCAAGCCAGCCGCCTGTTTTTGCTGCTACAATCCACGCCAATCCTTTCCCCAGCATTGGAGATCGCCATGAAACCCACCCTACTGCTCCTGCTTGCCGCCCTGCCCCTCACCGCCCACGCACGCAGTCTAACGGTAGATGCAACTAACCTGCCTCCCGGCTGGCAGGCCGAAGTGCAAAGCGACAGCTGCGACAGAGATGGCTTGATTTGCATGGGTCCAGCCCAAATCACCCTGCGCCGCGGCAGCTTCTCACAAAGCTTCCGCAGCGAACAACTCGCTTTCCACAACGATGGCTTGTGGCCAAGTGATGTGCAAATGGGCGACTACAACTTCGACGGCAAACCCGACCTGGCCATCCGCAACGGCAATGGCGGTTCCTACGGCACCCCCAGCTACGATATCTACGTGCAAACCCAATCCGGCCGCTTCGTTAAAAGCCGCGAGCTCACCGAGCTCGCCTCCGCCTACATGGGGATGTTCCGAATAGACCCTGCCCGCCGCACCCTGGGCACCGAATCCCGCGACGGCTGCTGCTTCCACGTCGAAGAAACCTGGCAGATTATCCCCGGCCGTGCTCCGCGTAAAATCGCCATCACCACACGGGATAGCCGGCAAGGCAACGGCGCCTACACCGAAGTCATCACCAGACGGCTGGTGAATGGCCGCTGGCAACAAAGCGTGCGCCGCGAACGCTGATGCTTTCGCCCAAGGCATCATGCTTGGCAGAGGCTTCAGGCTATCTGAAAACTTAAACAGCCCGGCGTTTCAAATAGCAGCATCGCAACGCTGCCTCGTCCCCCGTAAAAAAGGCTACCTGATTGTTCAGGTAGCCTCTCGTTTATCCCAACATCAGCCAGCCATACAGCTTAAACACCAGCCAGCCCAAAAACGCGCCGGCGGGCAAATCTATCAGATAGTGCTGCTTGGTAAACATACAGGAAAGCGCAATCAACACCGGAAAGGCAAACGCCACCGCGCCCATGCTCGGGTAGGCATACATGGCCGTGAGCATCGCCACCGAAACGTGCATACTCGGGAAGCAGTTGGTGGATTGGTCGAACTTCTGCACAAACAGCAAAAACTTCTCCGAAGCAGTTTTGCCCGTGTTCACGCTGCGCCAGTGCGGCGGCGTGGACACCGGCCACAGCCAGAAAAACATCATTTGCACAAACAGCAAAATCAAAAAGCTAAACGCCGTCATCACAAACTGGCGCGAATCCGCCATCAGCCAGTTTAAATACAAAATCGCCGGATAATACAAAAAGCTATACACCCACGACCACCAAGCCACAAACGGAATCTTCTCATCCAGCGGCGAATGCAGCACCTGTGGCGGCCGCAGCGGGTGGCGCTGGGTGAAAAAATAAAACTGATACGCCCCCACAATCAAAATCCCGCTCAACACCAAATTGACTACATAATCTACAGCAGTCATCTGCCGCTCCCTTATCGTGTAAAATGTTGTGAAGGCTAGCAACCAGCCATCTTTTTGTCAATTTATTAACATCGCCACCATGCTCAAAATCACGCCCATTCCCGCCCTTGCCGACAACTACATCTGGCTGCTCCAACAAGGCAACGAAGCCGTCTGCATCGACCCCGGCGACACCGCCCCCGTAGCAGGCTACCTGAAAGCCCACGGCCTGATGCTGCGCCAAATCTGGATTACCCACCACCACGCCGATCACATCGCCGGCCTGCCCGAGCTCATCCGCCAGTTTCCCGACTGCCGCGTTTACGCCAACCACGATATCCCCCACGCCACCCACACCGTAGGCGAAGGCAGCCGCTGGCCGCTCTGGCAAAGCCACGTGGAAGTTTGGCACACCCCCGGCCACACCCAAACCCACCTCAGCTACCTGCTGCAAGCAGGCGGGCAAGCCCGGCTCTTCTGCGGCGACACCCTCTTTTCCGCCGGCTGCGGCCGCGTCTTCGACGGCACCCCCGCCCAACTCTTCGCCTCCCTGCAACGCATCAACAGGCTACCTGAAAACACCCTGCTCTACCCCGCCCACGAATACACCGCCTCCAACCTGCGCTTCGCCGCGCACATCGAGCCGCACAATCCCGAAATCGCCCGCAGCCTGGCCGCCGCCGCGCACACGCCCACCCTGCCCGTGTCCCTCGCCCACGAGCGGCAAATCAACCCCTTCCTGCGCACCGCCGATTTTCAGGTAGCCTCCCGCGCCGCCGAACTCGCCGGCCAAAGCCTGCACAGCGAAGAACAAGTCTTCACCGCCCTGCGCGAATTGAAAAACCATTTTTAACCCCGCAGCAGCTTGGTTGCGGAGATAAAAAGGCTACCTGAAAACGAGCTCGCGAGTTTCTGCGAAGCTAAATTTTTCAGGTAGCCTTTATTATTTGATACGCCGATTGCGGTTAGTCCAAATATTTCAATTTGCCGCGGAAATCGTCCAGCATTTCATAGCCTTTTTCGGCCATGATGGCTTTCAGCTCTTCGGTGATGCGGGTGAAGGCGGGTACGCCTTCTTTATGCAGGGTGGTGCCCACCTGCACCATGCTGGCGCCGCACAGGATGTGTTCGAAGGCATCGCGGCCGGTGAGCACGCCGCCGGTGCCGATGATTCGGATGGAAGGGTTGAGCCGTTGGTAGAAGGCGTGCACATTGGCCAGCGCCGTGGGCTTGATGTATTCGCCGCCGATGCCGCCGAAGCCGTTTTTGGGGCGGATGATCACGGTTTCGTCTTCCACATACAGGCCGTTGCCGATGGAATTGACGCAGTTCACAAATTTGAGCGGGAATTTGTTGAAGATGGCGGCGGCTTGGTCGAAGTGGACGATATCGAAATAAGGCGGCAGCTTGATGCCCAGCGGTTTGCTGAAATAGGCAAAGGCATCACCGAGGATTTTTTCCGTGGTTTCAAAATCATAGGCAATCTGCGGCTTGCCCGGCACGTTGGGGCAGGAAAGATTGAGCTCGGTGAGGCCGCTAAAGCCGCTCTCTTCCACTTTGCGCAGAAGGGTGTGGGTTTCGCTGGGCGACATGCCCACCAGGGAGAGGAAGAAGGTGCGGTTCGGCTCGCGGTTTTGCAGGTCGAGCAGGTAGTCGAGGTAGTAATCGATGCCGTGGTTGGGCAGGCCCATGGAGTTGATGCTGCCCAGCGGCACGTTGCGGTAGCGCGGCTCGGGATTGCCGGCGCGCGGCTCGAGGGTGGCGGTTTTGGTCACAAAGCTGCCGGCGGCGGAGTTCTTCACTTCCTCCAATTCGGCAATGCTCATGCAGGCCACGCCGGCGGCGTTCATGAGGCAGTTGTCAAACGAGAAACCGGCAATCTGGGTTTGGGTGCTGGGCATGATGGCTCCTGGGTTGATGGTTAAACGGCGGCATTGTACACCGAACGGGAACATGCCGCTTGCGGCAGAGCAAATGAACGTGGCAGGCCGCCCTACGGATTTTCAGGTAGCCTGCAGCAGCACAGGCTACCTGAAACATATCAAGCAAAAGGCTACCTGAAACCGAATACGGTTTTCAGGTAGCCTTTATGCGGTTGAGACAATGCCGCCTTATTGCAGTTGCTGCCCGGTCATGGCCTCGATTTCCATGCCGAACAGGGCTTGCACGTCGGTGTCGTCGAACACGTATTTTTCGCCGCAGAAATCGCAGTCGATGGCGATGCTGCCTTGTTCGGCCACGATGTTGCCCACTTCCTGCCCGCCCAAAAGCAGCAGCATATCGCTCACTTTGCCGCGCGAGCAGGTGCAGGCAAATTCGATTTGTTCGGGCTCGAATACGCGCGGCGGGGTTTCGTGGAACAGGCGGTAGAGCAGGTGTCGGGCGTCGAGCTCGATCAATTCCTGCGGGGTAACGGTGTCGGCCAGGGTGGTGTAGTGCGCCCAGGCGTCGGCGTCGATTTGCTGTTCGGGCAGCCTTTGCAGCAGCAGGCCGCCGGCGGCGTGTTCGGAGGCGGCAAGGCTGATGTGGGTGTCGAGCTGCTCGGAGCGGCGCATATAGGCGCTGAGCATTTCGGCGATGTTGCTGCCTTCGAGCGGCACGATGCCTTGCCAGGGTTCGCCTTCGTTGGGCTGGAGGGTGATGCCGAATACGGCGTTTTCGCCGAGCAGCTCAATCAGGCTGCGGCCGTCGTCTAAGTTGACTTGTTCGTTCCAGCGGGCAGTGGCGCGGCAGCTGTGGTTGGAATCGGTTTCGGCCACGAGCATTTTGAGGTCGCCCTGCCCTTGGATTTGTAATATGAGCTTGCCGGGCAGTTTGAGGTTGCTGGAAAGCAGAGCGCCGGCAGCCAGCAGCTCGCCCAATGCGCTGCGGATGGCGGCGGGGTAGGGTTTGCGCTGTACGATGTGCTGCCACACGCTTTGCAGCTGAACATGCAGGCCGCGCACGGGCTGGTCGTCGAAAATAAAGCGGGTGCGCAGGTTGGCGGATTGGGTGGTCATGATGCTGTCCTTGTTGTTATCTTGTATTGGGCTGCTATATGGTTTCCAAGGGCGGATATTCAAGTTTCAGGTAGTCTGAAATCGGTTAAAATAGATGCCAACCCGTTATCAGGAACACTTTCATGACCATCATCGTTACCGGCGCTGCCGGCTTTATCGGCAGCAATATCGTGCACGCGCTCAACCGGCGCGGCATCACCGACATCATCGCGGTGGACAACCTCAGCCGTGCCGACAAATTCCGCAATCTGGTGCAGGCCGATATCGCGCACTATCTGGACAAACACGAATTCATCCGCCAAGTGCGCGCCCACCAAATCGACGGCGGCGACATCGAGGCCATTTTCCACCAAGGCGCTTGCTCCGACACCATGAACCACGACGGCGTGTATATGATGGACAACAACTACCAATACACGCTCGATCTGCTCGATTGGTGCCAAGACGACCGCATCCGCCTGATCCACGCCTCCTCCGCCGCCGTGTATGGCAAAGGCCAAACCTTCCGCGAACAGCGCGAATTGGAAGCCCCGCTCAATGTGTACGGCTATTCCAAATTCCTGTTCGACCAGGTATTGCGCCGCCGTATGGAAGAAGGGCTGCACAATCAAGTGGTTGCCCTGCGCTATTTCAACGTATACGGCCGCCGCGAGCAGCACAAAGGCCGCATGGCCTCCGTGGCCTACCACCACTTCCACGAATACCGCGAGCACGGCCGCGTCACCCTGTTCGGCGGCTACGACGGCTACCCCGACGGCGCGCAAAGCCGCGACTTTATCTGCGTGGAAGACGTAGTCAAAGTAAACCTCTTCTTCTACGACCATCCCGAAGTATCCGGCATTTTCAACTGCGGTACCGGCCGCAGCCAGCCCTTCAACGACCTGGCTGCCGCCACCGTCAACGCCTGCCGCGCCCGCGAAGGCAAGCCAGAGCTGCCGCTGGAAGAGCTGGTGGCACAAGGTTTGATTGTGTATAGCGAATTCCCCGACGCGCTCAAAGGCAAATACCAAAGCTTCACCCAGGCCGACATCAGCGCCCTGCGCGAGGCAGGCTACCCCGAAGAATTCGACGACGTGGCCACCGGTGTGCGCCGCTATGTGGATTGGTTGGCCGGGCAGGATTAAGCGCCCTGCCGTAGCATTCTGATTTTAATCTACTATACTGAGTTGCAATTTATGTTTTCAGGTAGCCCTTCCGATATGGAGGCTACCTGAAAACATAGCAGCGCAAAGTTGCTGCCCAGCCCAAACCTTCCCGCCCTAATTTCCCCCTAATTCACGCCTGCTATACTGCCACCGTCCCCCACCCACCCCAAGCCGAACCGCCATGCGCATCCTCCTCATCGAAGACGACACCATGATTGCCGACGCCGTAGCCGGCAGCCTCAAAGACAGCGGCTACGCCGTAGATTGGATCAACAACGGCCGCACCGCCGTTGCCGCCTTCGGCAGCCAAAGCTACGACCTCATCCTGCTCGACCTCGGCCTGCCCGGCCAAGACGGCCTCGACGTATTGCAGCAGCTGCGCGGCAGCGGCAACCCCACCCCCGTACTCATTCTCACCGCCCGCGACGACCTGCACAGCCGCCTCTCCGGCCTCGACGGCGGCGCCGACGACTATCTCGTCAAACCATTCGACATGGCCGAACTGCAAGCCCGCATCCGTGCCGTCCTGCGCCGCCAACACCATCGCACCAACCCCCTGCTTAGCAACGGCGCCCTTACCCTCAACCCCGCCGCCCACCAAGTGGAAATCGTCGGCCAGAGCGAACCCGTTGCATTGAGCAACAAAGAATTCGCCATCCTCGAAGCCCTGCTCCAACGCCCCGGCACCATCCTTTCACGCAGCAGCCTCGAAGACAAAATCTACGGCTGGGGCGAAGAAGTGGAAAGCAACGCCATCGACTACCTCATCCACGCCCTGCGCAAAAAAATCGGCAAAGAACACATTAAAAACATCCGCGGCGTCGGCTGGATGGTGCCCAAAGAGCCTAAGTCGGATTGAATCTGTACCACACAACCCAAGTTCCGAAGGCTGGTCATTGCTGCCTGCCACCATACCACTATCAATCATCCGTAGAACCAAATGCAAAACATTGGGCTCAAACTGTTGGAGTCGCGCCTCCCTGCTGGCACAACCGAACGGAGCGCGGTTTTTCGGGGAACAAGGGCTTGCATGCCCGAAGCGGCGCAGCCGCAAGTTGCGAGCCCTCCCGAAAAACCGTGCAGAGTGAGGGAAGTTTGGCGGAGCCAAACCTGTGCCCGCAGTCGCCTTTCTTTGCTTCCTTTCTTTGGCGAAGCAAAGAAAGGAAGTGCCCGCGCCGGCATGAGGCGCAAAGGCAAACGGAATATGAGTGGAGAAGGCTACCTGAAATTTGGTAAGCCGCCTAAAATCAATCTTTATGATTTACAAAATATAATCCGCTAAATTCCCGTAAGTAATTTTAAAATAAATCCCATGAAACTCCCCATCCCCTTCCGTCACTCCATCCAGCTGCGCCTGGCCGCCGCGCTCAGTGCCGCCCTGCTGCTCGCCGCACTCCTGGCCGGCGGCTTTGCCTTTTACGACAGCTACCGCAGCACCAACAAACTGCAAGACGACCTCCTGCGCCAAATCGCCGCCCACATCGACCCCAACAGGCTACCTGAAAACACCGAAAGCCAGCGCGACGCCCACATCCGCATCCAAACCCCCGCCGGCGACCGCGCCAGAGGCCACGATACCGATGACGACGATGATGACGACCACATCACCCTCCCTGCCAACCTGCCCGAAGGCCTGCACACCTTCCAAGAGCCCGATGGTAATGACACCTACCGCGCCTACATCCGCCACACCCCCCAGGGGCCCGTTGCCGTGCTCCAAGAAAACGACTTCCGCGAAGACATGGCCGAACGCGCCGCCTGGAGCAGCGCCCTGCCGCTCATCCTGCTCGCCCCCCTCAGCATCCTGCTCACCATCTTCATCGTCCGCCGCACCATGCAGCCCGTGCACCGCCTTTCCCAAAGCCTCGAAGCGCGCCGCAGCAGCGACCTCGCCCCCCTGAGCACTGAAAACATCCCCAATGAAATCCGCGGCTTCATCCAAGCCATCAACCGCCTGCTTGAGCGCACCCACCAAGCCATGCAGCAGCAACAGCGCTTCATCGCCGATGCCGCCCACGAACTGCGCAGCCCCATGACCGCCCTCTCCCTGCAAGCTGAACGCCTGGCTGCCAACAGCCTGCCCGAACCCGCTGCCGGCCAGCTCGCCAGCCTCCTGCAAGGCATCCACCGCAACCGCCGCCTGCTCGAGCAACTCCTCTCCCTCTCCCGCGCCCAAGCCCCCGAAGCCCAGCGCCCCCGAGAGCGCCTGACCAGCCAAGACCTCTTCCGCAGCGTGATCGAAGACCTCCTGCCCCTGGCCGCAGCCAAAGAGCAAGACCTCGGCGTATCCAGCCCCGCCAACCCCGTCTTCCATGCCAACGAAGCCGACCTCTACACCCTCGTCAAGACCCTGGCCGACAACGCCATCCGCTACACCCCGCCCGGCAGCCAAATCGACTTGGGTGCCGAAGAAACGCCCGGCCACATCATCTTCCGCATCGAAGACAACGGCCCCGGCATCCCCCCCGCCGAACGCAGCCGTGTGTTCGACCCCTTCTACCGCATCCTTGGCAGCGGCCAGGAAGGCACCGGCCTCGGCCTCTCCATCGCCCGCACCATCACCGAACGCCACGGCGGCCGCATCGAACTGGCCCAAAGCCCCCACCACCCCAGCGGCCTGCTCGTGAGCGTGTATCTGAGCAAACAATATTTGTAGCGTTTTTCAGGTAGCCCCGTTTATTAAAGGCTACCTGAAAAACGCTAATTGCCAGATTTTTGCAGAGTGGGTATTTATGCCCGCTCTGCGCCTGTTGGTCTTCAAACAATATAAATATAGGTTTTATATGGAGCACATATTTGAATTAGATAACATACTATCCAAATATAGGGGAGAGTTTGATAATTATTGGTATGATTATTTAATACTTGATGCTATTGATATTTTAAATAAATTTAACGATGCTGAATGGAAGCATTTATTCGATATCTTGCAGAGTCAAAAAAACGAACTATGGTATTTAGCACTTATTAGCATACTGTCTGATACTAAAAATTTTTCTAATGCATTAGAGCTTTGTATTTCAATTTTTAGGGGGAATTCATATGCCGTTCAAATTGCCACTATAGATACTATTAACGCCATTATAAGTGGTAAAGATATAAGCATAAGAATTATTAACGAGATTAAATGCATGGTTGTAAATTTCACCCCGAAATCCACAATAGACGATATTGTATATAACGCACTTTTATCTAATTTAGCGGGTAGGCTGGGTTAGCAAACCCAACGTTTTCAGGTAGCCTGAAAGAGGGCTACCTGAAAGAGAGTGTGTGGGCATAACTACCCACCCGATGCTGGCTGTAATTCGGTTTAGCCAAAAATACAAGGCCGTCTGAAAAACTCAGACGGCCTTTTATTCTTGGCATCAATTATGTAGAGACTGAGCTGACTAAGACAGCCGTCCTGCCGTGCCATAAGCCAACACTTCAACCGTACCTACCACACCGCCTTGTTGCGGTTGATAGATATTATCCAAAGAGGCCGTTTCCAATTTGAAGTTCAACACGGCATTTGCCCCTTTCGCTGCGGCCTGTTCTTTTAGACGCAGTACGGCTTCGCGCCGCGCGCGGTCGAGCAAGGTTT
>CAUUTP010000002.1:0-78374 GCA_963548155.1 uncultured Eikenella sp. | reverse complement strand
GACACCCTGCGCATGGAAGCCGGTATGAACCTCTACGGCAACGATATGGATGACGACACCAGCCCGCTCGAAGCCGGCATGGCCTGGACAGTAGATTTGAAAGACGAAGCCCGCAATTTCGTCGGCAAAGCTCCGCTGGTGGCTCTGAAAGAAAAAGGTGTGAGCGTGAAACAAGTCGGCCTGCTCTTGGCCAAAGGCGGCGTGCTGCGCGAACACATGGAAGTGATCACCCCCGAAGGCAAAGGCATCACCACCAGCGGCGTGTTCTCGCCCAGCCTCAAGCAATCCATCGCCATCGCCCGCGTGCCGAAAAACTTTGAAGGCGATACCGCCAAAGTGGTGGTTCGCGGTAAAGAAGTGGATGTGCGCGTATTGAAACTGCCCTTCGTGCGCAACGGCCAGAAGCAGTTTGATTAAGTGCGTTTAGGTTTTCAGGTAGCCTGTTGCATCAATCGGGCATGCAGGCTACCTGAAAACAAAGCTTTGATGTAGTTCAAAAGAAGTCTACATAAGGTGTGGGCAAAGTTTCTACAAAGCTAAAAAACTATTTTGCCCTTTTATCAAAGAATTCAATATGTACAAACTCCAGCTGACTCCCCTTCTGTTGGCAGCTATCGGTTTAAATGCTTGTTCGCCACAAGATAACCATCCTACTCCGACAGTTGCCTCTATTCCTGCTGCTTCTGTTGCCGAAGCACCTACCCAAGTGCAAACCGTTTCCGCACCCGTGGTGCTTGAGGGGTCGTGGCACGATGCCGTTCCCGTGTATTATCAAACTCCCGATCCCGGTTTAAAGCGCGCGCTGGCCATTCTCCATCAAGGTCTGAACGATCAAATGATGACCACGCCCGGAGCCAAGCCCGGTCCATTCAATAACCTATCTGTTTGGGCGGCGCAAATCTTGGCAACACATCCGGATCAAACCATGGCTTGGTGCCAAGAATTGCGGCAGCAGCATCCGAACAACCAACTTATTCTGATATTCCAACTCTCCGGCACGCCGGATAGCAGAAAGTGTCTCAGCCAGCTTGATCTTCCGCCTGAATATCAAGAAGTATTGTCCACTCCCACATTGACCGCAGAAAGCTTCTTACGCTTGAATCTCGCGCCGGTAACTCTCGACATCTACTGGGCAAGCTTCTATGCTACCGGCCAGCCTGAATACGTGTACCGCATCGTCGATTATGTGGCTGATAATGTTAAGCTGCTTGATGAAAAGCCAGCCAACCCCACCAAGCAAGATGCTGAAAAAATCCTAACCTATGGTGCCGCCCGCTGGTCGCTCGGCTCGAACATGAAGCAATATCCGCAGATTAAAGCGCTGGTGGAAAAATATACCGCCAGCTGGCCGTCCGAAAGGCAGCAAGCATTGCAAAGAGCGTTAACTCCGCCTCAGCAATAGTGCGGGCTACCTGAAAGCGAGGCTTCTGCAGGAAGTTGAGTGTCTGCGAAGCCGAAAAAACAACAAGCCATTTAGCACATGCCATGAATTTGCCCTGCGCAAGCTACCCAGTTTCAGGTAGCCTTGCGTCAGCGCAAACCCGATACAGGCAAAACCTGTATAATGTGAATGACCTTACGTCAGCCCACCTTCTAATTACGGAGAAAAAACCATGAGCAACAACATTCCCGCCGAACTCAAATATGTTTCCAGCCACGAATGGCTGCGCGCCGAAGCCGACGGTAGCGTAACCGTGGGCGTCACCCACCACGCACAAGAGCTTTTGGGCGACATCGTATTCGTTGAACTGCCCGAAGTAGGCGCCTCGCTTGCTGCCGAAGATCAAGCCGGTGCAGTGGAATCAGTGAAAGCCGCTTCCGATGTGTACGCCCCGATTGCCGGCGAAGTCGTGGCCGTAAACGAAGGCCTGCCCGACGCGCCCGAAACCGTAAACAGCGATCCCTACGGCGAAGGCTGGTTCTTCCGCATCAAGCCGGCCAATCCTGCCGACTTAGACGACCTGATGAACGCTGAACAATACGCCGCCGAAATCGCCTAATCCGCCAAACAACAGCCTGAAAGCTGCAATGCTTTCAGGCTGTTTCCATTTCCGCCTGCCAAAGGCTACCTGAAAACCGCACACTCATGAACAGACGCCAATTTCTCATCAGCAGCGCCATCCTCACCCTGGCCGCTTGCGGTAAACGTCGCAACCGTGCCCAAGCCCTCCCCAAAGGCAGCACCGTGCTCGCCTTGGGAGATTCCCTCACCTATGGCTACGGCGCCGCCCCTGCTGCTGCCTATCCCGTGCAGCTGGCCGGGCTCACCGGTTGGAAAGTCATCAACGGCGGCGTATCCGGCGACACCACCGCCGATGCCCTTGCCCGCCTGCCCGGGCTTATGCAGCAACAACCTAAGCTCGTCATCATCAGCATCGGCGGCAACGACTTTCTGCGCAAACTGCCTGAAAGCACCACCCGTGCCAACATCGGCAAAATCATCCAAACCGTGCAGGCCGCCAACGTCCCCGCTGTGCTGGTAGCCATCCCTCATTTCACCACTGGCGCGCTATTCGGCAATCTCAGCGACCACCCGCTCTACCAGGAAATAGCCGAGCAATACCGAATCCCCCTATTGGGCGGAGCATGGTCGGAAATCCTCGGCGATAAGGATTTGAAATCCGACCAAGTCCACGCCAACGACGAGGGCTACCGCAAATTTGCCGAATTGCTGAAAGCATTTTTGGAAGAGCAGGGGCTGGTGTAGCAACGAGGCTGATCCGTATTAAAGATTAAAGGCTACCTGAAAACAAAAGCGTCGAGCAGTAAAAGAACTACCTGACGCTTTTGTTGCATGAGAATTTTATGGTGCTACGTTTTAACTTTGTTGAGGTTGCGTTTTAGCTCTTCAGAAACTTGTCTTCCTTCAGATTTTCAAGCGGTGTCCGCTTCCTAGGTCTATCCCTTCGCCCGCTCCAGCAGCATCAACATCATCAGCGACAGCGTAACCAATTCATCATGCGCGGCCGTGTCGGTTTTGTGCAGACTGAAGCGCCGTTCCATCAGTGAAGGCTCTTTTTTCAGCAGATAGGCTTCCTGCCCGGCTGCATCGGTTACCCCAAAACTTGGGTTGAGAAAATAACCGCTCAGCATGCCCACAACCGGAATCTCGCCCACCAGCGAATCCCAAAAGGCCAGCCACGGGTTTTTCTCGCGCACTTCATACAGCAGTCGGTTATCGGCATCGTATATCTGGTAGGAAATACGCCACAGTGAGCGTATGCCGTTGCGCCGTATCGAGCCGAGCTCCTCGCCGTTTTCGTTCACAATCCGGTAGCAGGCATTGAAATCGATGATGCGGTCGGCCTGTATGCGGTATAGCCGCGTGCGGCGTGAGGCATCGCTAAAAATCTCCACGGCTTCCTTCAGCTTGAATATCTTCTGCCGCGTGTAGGCCACTTCTCTGCCTCGGGCATCTACCACGCTGAAATCGTTGGATGGCGTGAAGATTTTGAAATGGAAATGTAACGGCAGTTGCAGGTTTTGCATCATCATTCTTTCTTGAAAGGTTGAAACCAAATTGGAGATAAGTTTCAGGTAGCCTCAAGCTGTGTGCTCACAGGCTACCTGAAAATGTATATATAAGATACCAAGGTGGCAAACGCTATTCTTCCCGCTCCGAATCCGCAGCATCGTAGGCATCTACAATTTTCTGTACCAAGGGATGGCGTACTACGTCTTCGCTGGTAAAGGTGTGGAAATAAATGCCCTCGATGCCTTGCAGTTTTTCCCGCGCGTCTTTCAGGCCGGATTTAATGTTGCGCGGCAAGTCGATTTGGCTGATGTCGCCGGTAATCGCTGCTTTGGCGCCGAAGCCGATACGCGTGAGAAACATCTTCATCTGTTCCGGCGTGGTGTTCTGCGCCTCGTCTAAAATCACATACGAGCCGTTCAGCGTGCGCCCGCGCATATAGGCCAGCGGGGCAATCTCAATCAGCCCGCGTTCCAGCAGCTTGGTAACGCGGTCGAAGCCCATCAAGTCATACAGCGCGTCATACAGCGGACGCAGATAAGGGTCTACCTTCTGCGCCAAATCACCCGGCAGAAAGCCGAGCTTCTCCCCTGCTTCCACCGCGGGGCGCACCAACACAATACGTTCCACTTCGTGCTTGCTCATGGCATCTACTGCCGCCGCTACAGCCAAATAAGTTTTGCCTGTACCCGCCGGGCCTAGGCCGAACACAATATCGTGGCTGAGCAGTGCGCGGATATAGCCGTTTTGGCGCGGTGTGCGCCCGCCCAGCTTGCCGCGCCGCGTTTGCAGGAAATACTGATGCCCGGCCTCGTTTTTCGGCACAAAAGCTTCATCGGCCGTTTTAGCTTCCACTGCCGAAAGCTGAATATCGTTATCGTCCAAATCCCGCCGCTCGGCCAATTCGGCCAGCTTCAAAAGCGCCTTCCGTGCCGCATGGGCATGGTTGCCGATAAAGGTAAACTCAGCAAACCGCCGCCCGATTTCCACTTCCAGCGCCTTACCCAGTTTTTCCAAATTTTCTTCCAATGGTCCGCACAGCCGTTGCAAAACGGTGTTGTCTATCTCTTCAAATTTCAGGTGTACAGTGTGGCTCATAAGCTCTCAAATATTCGTTGCAAACCTCCGGCTGTTGCTTTCCAAGTCTGCCGGAACAATATAATTTATAAGATGATAGGCCGTATTGCCCGCTAGGGCAAACTCCCTGTTGAACAGCTTTTAAGCGGCATAAAATCCATCCCCAACATGACGCCACATTGTTGCATAAAGCATACAATTTCGCCCGCATCTGCCGTTTTGCCCGCGATTGGATTTGTTTTTTTGCCGCCAAACAATTATATTGCAGTCATGAAATCGCTAATGCGGCGATTGCGTGAGAGCTTAAATAAAGAAAGACGAAGTTTCTTTTTTAAGTGTGTATTTTTAGTTTAGACATAGATAAAGGAATGCAGCATGAAAAAAACCCTGATTGCATTAGCATTGGTTTCCTTGCCGGTTGCCGCTTCTGCAGAAGTGATTCTGTACGGTACCATCCGTGGCGGTGTGGAATTTACTCGTGAAGGCACCTCCGCCCAGCTGAAGAGCGAAAGAAACGCTTGGGGCGTGGTTGACTACGGTAGCTACGTTGGCTTCAAAGGTTCTGAAGACCTGGGTGGCAACCTGAAAGCCATTTGGCAAGTTGAATCCAACGCCAGCTTGAACGGCGGCAGCTTTGTAAACAACCGCGACAGCTTCGTTGGTTTGGAAGGTGGCTTCGGTACCGTTAAAGTTGGTCGTGTAAGCACCCCGCTGAAACAAGCCCTGGATGCCCAAGACAACTGGGAATACAGCAACGAGGCTTTGGGTCTGTCCCGTTATACCCGTTTCGGTGCTCGTCGCACTAGCTTGAACTATCAGTCTCCTGACTTTGCTGGTTTCGACTTCTCATTCCAGATGGCTCCCGGTACTAACGTACGCGGCGGTCGTACTAACGATGGCAAACCGGTATTCGGTTTGGGTCTGGGCTACAAAAACAGTGGTTTCTTTGCACGTTACGCAGTTGAATACGCTCGCAAATCTACTGCCGCTGCTGGTGGTCTGAAAGACAGCCACGCTCATAACCTGTCTGCAGGTTACGAGGCTAATAACCTGTATGTTGCTGGTGGTATCCAGTACGCTAAGAACGTAAACTCTGACTTCCTCGCAGATGCTGACGTTGCTGCTAACACCGAACTCAACGGCAAAACCACAGAAGCTCAACTGTCTGCTGCTTACACTTTCGGTGCCGTTACTCCGAAAGTAACCGTAGCTTACGGTCGTGCTAAGAGCGATAGCGCTGCTACTGATGGTGGCCGCTACCTGCAAGCCATCGTTGGTGCTGACTACGCCTTCTCTCGTCGCACTACCGGTTTGGTATCTGTAGGTTGGTTGCGTGAAAAAGCCAACTCTGATGCTAAGAACGTTAACAACTGGGGCGTAGGCACCGGCTTGGTACACAAATTCTAATTTGTGGCTAGCTTAGTCTAGTAACCCGATAAAAAGGCTTGCTTCGGCAAGCCTTTTTCTTTGTCTATACTCTTCTATTTGCTTGGCATACAGGAGAGTAAGGCTACCTGAAAATATGGTTTCACCGAAATTAAACTAGTCATTTGTATTTTCAGGTAGCCTTCACTGAGACATAGCAAATTATGTGCATAGTGAGTATCACGCATATATTTAAGTCTCCCCTTGTAGTATTTCTCTTGCAGTATACGCATGGAATTGTTCTGTATCTTCCTTGTGCACTGAAGAGACTACCTGAAACCTAACGTTGTTGTTCTGCAGCTTTGTGTACTGTTTATCCACTCTCATATGGTGGGAGATAAACTACTAATTAGCAGGGGTGGTGGCCATAAGAGCATAGCCTTCTTCATCTATCCACATAAAAAGGCTACCTGAAACCTTTCAGGTAGCCTTTTCTTATCCAGTTGCAGCGGCTTAATTAGTAAACGGATGCTGCAGCACGATGGTTTCCACGCGGTCGGGGCCGGTGGAGACGATGGCGATGGGTGCGCCGCACACCTCTTCTATACGTTTCAGGTAGCCTTTGGCGTTTTCCGGCAGCTGATCAAAACTTTGCACGCCGAAGGTGGATTCTGTCCAGCCGGGTAAGGTTTCGTAGATAGGGGTGCAGCCGGCCACGGCATCGCTGCCGAAGGGCAGGATATCGGTGGTGCTGCCGTCGGGCAGGGTGTAGCCGGTACAGATTTTGATCTCGGGGATGCCGTCCATCACATCGAGCTTGGTGATACACAGTCCGCTGATGCCGTTGATTTGGATGGCACGTTTGAGAGCGGCAGCATCGAACCAGCCGCAACGGCGGGCACGACCGGTAACCGAGCCGAATTCGTTGCCGCGTTCGGCCAGGCCTTTGCCGGTGTCGTCGAACAGTTCGGTGGGGAAGGGGCCGGAGCCGACACGGGTGGTATAGGCTTTCACAATGCCGAGCACATAATCCAAAGCCTGCGGCGGTACGCCTGCACCAGCGGAAGCAGCACCTGCCAAACAGTTGGACGAGGTAACAAAGGGATAAGTGCCGTAGTCGATATCCAGCAGCGTGCCTTGTGCTCCTTCAAACAGCAGGCGTTCGCCGCGTTGAATAGTGTCATGTAGGCTGCGCGACACGTCGGCGAGCATCGGCAGAATACGCTCTTTGAAGGCGTTGATTTTGGCCACTACGTCATCAAACTGCACGGGCTCGGCGCCGTGCAGATGCTGCAGCTGCACGTTGTACACTTCGAGATTGGCGCGCAGTTTGTCGGCCAACAGTTTGGCATCGGCCAAATCGCCCAAACGGATGGCGCGACGGGATACTTTGTCTTCATAAGCCGGGCCGATGCCGCGGCCAGTGGTGCCGATTTTGCCAGCGCCTTTGGAGGCTTCGCGGGCATGATCGAGCGCAATGTGGTAGGGCAGAATCATCGGGCAGGTGGGGGCGATGTGTAGCCGGCCAGCCACGTTCTTCACGCCGGCAGCAGTGAGCTCGTCGATTTCGCCGAGCAGGGCTTCGGGGGAAACCACCACGCCCGAGCCGATATAGCAATGCAGGTTTTCATGCAGGATGCCGCTGGGAATCAGGCGCAGCACGGTTTTTTTGCCGTTCACCACCAGCGTATGCCCGGCATTGTGGCCGCCTTGGAAACGCACCACGCCGGCGCACTCTTCGGCCAGCCAGTCTACGATTTTGCCTTTGCCCTCGTCGCCCCATTGCGCGCCGATTACTACGATATTTTTTGCCATAATGTGTTGCCTTTATTTGTTAATTGGTAGAAATGGTTTTTTGTAACTTCTGCCTACATTAGCACCTTAATGTGTTCAGGTAGCATGGGCAGGGTCAGGAATGTTAATTCATACATACTGCTGAAAGCCTTGGCCTGTGTTTCGTCTATGTCGGTAACCAGTAAGATAAAGTTTTCGGCAGGAATATTCAGACGTTTGCGTAGGGTAAGGTATTTATCCAAATCGCGACGATATTCACCAGTTTTGCATTCGATTACCAAAGGCTGCTTGCCAGTAGGTAGAAAGACGACATCTAGTTCATGCAGGTCTTCATTGGCGAAACGAATTTCTAAGCTTCTGGCGCAAGAGAAAGAATAAGTTTTCCCCCGTTGCTTGGCTTCTTTCAATATCTGCCAGAGTGCGTACCATTCCAGCCATTCACCACTAAAAAATTGGCGGACAGGTGCGGCACTTTGTAGCTTCAAATGAATGAGTTTATCTTGTTTTTGATAAGAATAACGGGAGAATAGGGTGTTGCTATAAAACTCGCGGCAGAGGGTGTTAATTTGTTGGGCGTCTTTTTGCGAGTATTTTTTCAAATCCAAATTCAGCCCGCTGTGGCTATTGCGGTATGACCAAGCAATTCTGCCGATAATGTCTTTGAATACGTTGTAATACTTACCAATACGTTCGGCAGCTTCATCGTAGTAGCCGCTCATGTCCACGGCGGAATAGTCGAAGTTTGGGGTAATTTGTTTGTCAGCGAACCATTGCGCCAATCCTAAATGCTGTTGTGCAGTACTTAGAACTTCAGTATCCGACAATTTAATGCCGTATAGTGGATTGGTATCACTTGATTGTGTGGCCTCATCTGCTGAATTAGAAACCTGTTCGCTTTCCTGCTCTTTCAACGCATTTAATTCACGCATAACAGCAGCGTATCGGTTAATTAGCTGGCTGATGAAATACACGGTATCGTAAACGATAACGGGCTGCCCGCATTTTTGGCATACGGCACCTTCCTGTGCAGGATGTTCTCCTAGTTGTTTACAATGGTTACAGCGATAGACGCCCATTACTTCTCCTTGTTAATCTTAATAAATAAGAAATACTTGGATTTTCAGGTAGCCTCTAAGTGAGGTTACCTGAAATTATTTATGCCACCTGTGTTTGATGCTCGCTTCCCGCGCGTTCGCGGATTATGCCCAGGCGGTATACGGTTTCGCCTTGTTCGGTGAGGAAGGCCTGCGCCGCCTCAGCCTGTTCGGCAGGCACGATAACGGCCATACCGATGCCGCAGTTGAATGTGCGGTACATTTCCTGCTGCTCCACGTTGCCGGCCTGTTGCAGCCATTGGAACAGTTTGGGCAGCGGCCAGGATTGTGCATCGATTTGCGCCACGCAGTTTTCGGGCAGTACGCGCGGGATATTTTCTGTGAGGCCGCCGCCGGTAATGTGCGCCATGCCTTTGATTTCAAATTTTTCCAGCGCCGCCAAAATCGGCTTCACATACAGGCGGGTGGGCGCAATAACGGCTTGGCGCAGGGTTTTGCCGCCGTCGAATTCGGCATCCAAATCGGGATTGCTGCGCTCGATGATTTTACGGATGAGGGAATAGCCGTTGGAGTGCGCGCCGTTGGAGGCGAGGCCGAGCACCACGTCGCCGAGCCGGATGCTGCGGCCGTTGATGACTTTGCTTTTTTCCACCACGCCCACGGCGAAACCGGCCAAGTCGTATTCGCCTTCGGGATACATGCCGGGCATTTCGGCCGTTTCGCCGCCAATCAGGGCGCAGCCGGATTGTTCGCAGCCTGCGGCGATGCCTTTAATCACATCGGTGGCGCGTGCCACGTCGAGCTTGCCACAGGCGAAATAGTCGAGGAAAAACAGCGGCTCTGCGCCCTGCACCAGGATGTCGTTCACGCTCATGGCCACCAGGTCGATGCCCACGGTGTGGTGAATATCCCATTCAAATGCCAGTTTCAGCTTGGTGCCCACGCCGTCGGTGCCGCTCACCAGCACGGGGTTTTGGTACTTTTTACTGATTTCTACCAGTGCGCCGAAGCCGCCCAAGTCGCCCAACACTTCGGGGCGCATGGTGCGCTTGGCAAAGGGTTTGATGTTTTCGACCAGTTGGTCGCCCGCATCGATATCGACACCGGCATCGCGGTAGCTGAGGGATTGGGTCATGGCACTCTTTCGGGGAAAAATTTAAAACAGGAAAACGCTATTTTACCTGATTTTAAGCAGCAGCTAAGGATTGAATTAGACAAGCTAGCCGAGCAGGTTGTCGAGCGCGCTCTCAATGGTGGGGAAAGCAAACTCAAATCCTTGCTGCAACAGGGCTTTCGGCGGGGCAAATTGGCCGTCCAACACCAAATCGGCCTGTTCGCCCAGCATCAGGCGCAGCGCCTGTTCGGGAATAGAAAACAACAGCGGGCGGCGCAGCCGTTGGGCGGCGGCGCGGGCAAAGTCGAGCTGGGTGGTGCGCTTGGGGGCAGTAATGTTGTAGGCCTGAAATCCGTTGTGTGTTTGCGTGGCCAGGAAACGGATGGCGGCCACGACATCATCCAGATGCACCCACGGCAGGGGCTGCTCGCCGCTGCCGAGCCGGCCCGCGCAGTAGCGCACCGGTTTGAGCAGCTGCGGCAAAATGCCGCCATCCCTACCCAGCACCACGCCAAAACGGCACACGGCCACCGGCACGCCGCTCTCTTGCTGCACACGCTGTATTGCCGCCTCCCATTGCTGGCACAGCTGCGAAGGGAAAACATGTTGCGGCGGCGCATTTTCCATGCACGGCCGCCAGCCATCCGCGCTGCCGTTGCCATAATAGCCCACGGCGGAAGCCTGAATGATGAGGCGCGGCGGTTGCGGGTGGCGATGCAGCCAGTCGGCCACCGCCTGCACCGGCTGCAAGCGGCTTTGCAACAGCTCCTGCTTGCGCTGCGCCGTCCAGTGCCCTTCGCCCACCGACGCGCCGGCCAAGTTGATCAGCAAATCGGGGAGGATGCTGTCGTAGAGGTGGTGCAGTGCGGCGATGTATTCAAAACGCTTATCCGCCTCCCGCGCGCTGGCCGGATGGCGGCTAACGATAATCACGCGATGCCCTTCGGCCTGGTAGGCCGCGGCCAGATGGCGGCCGATAAAGCCGCTGCCGCCGATAATCACGATGGTTTGCCGACTCATGCGCACCTCCGGCCGGCAAAAGAAAAGGCTACCTGAAACATGATTTCTCTTTTCATGCGTAAATTTTCAGGTAGCCTGCCATGTTCCGGGCGGGCGTGCAAGTTTATTGACGTGAGGAATTGAGGTGGAGAGAGCGGAGTAGTTGGCTATTCTCTTCATGCAGAGCTAGGTTTCAAGGCGGATCGCTGAAAAAAGGCTACCTGAAAATTTTCAGGTAGCCTTTTTGTGTGAAATACCTTGTTGCTTACAGGCCGTGTACTTTAAAGCGGCCTTCAACCGGAGCGAACTGCTTGTCGGCGGCGGGCGCGGCAATGCCGCCGAATACGAGCTGGGCGCGCAGGGTCCAGCTGGCTGGGATTTGCCATTGTTCGGCTACGGCTTGGTCGATGACGGGGTTGTAGTGTTGCAGGTTGGCACCGATGCCGGCGGCGGCGAAGGTGGTCCACACGGCGTATTGGTGCATGGCGTCGGCGTGTTCGGCCCACACGGGGAAGTTGGCGGCGTAGGCGGGGAATTGCTCTTGCAGGCCGTGTACGACGGACTGGTCTTCAAAGAAGAGCACGGTGCCGGCTGCGGCGGCAAAGCCGGCCAGCTTTTGGGCAGTGGGCTCGAATTTGTCGGCGGGCACGATTTGGCGCAGGGCGGCTTCGGTGAGCTGCCAGAGCTTTTCGTGTTCGGCGCCGAACAGCACCACGACGCGGGTGGATTGGGAGTTGAAGGAAGAGGGAGTGTGCAGCACGGCGTGTTCTACGATGGCGGCCACTTCTTCGGCGGGCAGGGGCAGATTTTTGTTGAGCGCGTACACGGAACGGCGGGTGCGGGCGGCTTCTTGCAGGATTTGGTGGGTCATGATTTTTCCTTTCGGATGTGCTGGATAATGTAATGTGCGGCAGTATAAGGGTTTTGTAGCGCGGGGTGTAGCACTTTGCGGCAAGACGGTGTTTCTTGTTGGGAAAAGATGGGCGTGTTTTGTTTATGTTTTCAGGTAGCCTGTACCGGATGCGGGCTACCTGAAAAAGATTGGGCAGAGGCGCATTCATTTTATGGAGTGGCTATGCTCAATCTGCGGCGGTTGATTGAATAGAAAAGGCTACCTGAAATTCTAGCTCCGCAGAAACGTGCGCAGTCTGCTTTCAGGTAGCCTTCTGACTACTATGGCATCACAAAATCTGCCACACGAAGAAAATCAAAGTGTGCAGAATAAACAGCGGCACGAGGATGCCGAACGACCAGGCCATGTAGCCGAAGAAGCCGGGCATGGGCACTTTGCGCTGTTCGGCGATGGCTTTTACCATGAAGTTGGGGGCGTTGCCGATGTAGCTGAGCGCGCCCATGAACACGGAGCCCATGGATACGGCCAGCAGGGTGTGGAACAGGTGGCCGTTCATCAGGGTGTGCGCGTCGCCGCCGGCCATGTTGAAGAACACGAGGTAGGTGGGGGCGTTATCCAAAAAGGCGGAGAGCATGCCGGCCATCCAGAAATACATGGTGTTGATCGGGTTGCCGGAAGCGTCGTGCACCAGGGAAATCAGCGGGGCAAACGCGCCGTGTTCGCCGGCTTGCAGCATGGCCAATACGGGGGCGATGGTGATGAAGATGCCGAGGAAGAGTTTGCCCACTTCGGCAATCGGGCCCCAGTTGAATTCGTTTCCGGTACGCACCTGTTTGGGGGTGATGGCGAGGGAGGTGGCGGCCAGAGCCACCAAAATCAGGTCGCGGGCGAGGTTTTGCAGGGCGTAGTGGGTGCCGAAAATTTCCAGGCCGGGGTGTGCGGGCTTCCAAATGCCGGACATCATCACGGCTGCCACCACGCCGCCCAGGAGCAGGAAGTTCCATTTGCCCATGAGCTTGATTTTTTCGGGCGGGCTGTCGGGGCTCGGGTCTTTGGCAAGGACTTCATCGGCTTGGGCGAAGTATTTGCTGTCGAGGATGTAGAACACGGTGAGCAACACGGCGGCGCTAATCAGCACGGGCGGCAGCATGTGTTGCACCGTCCACAGGAAATCCACGCCTTTGAGGAAGCCGAGGAAGAGCGGCGGGTCGCCCAGCGGGGTGAGGCCGCCGCCGATATTGGCCACGAGGAAGATGAAGAAAACCACCACGTGCACGCGGTGCTTGCGATTGTCGTTGGCTTTGAGGATGGGGCGGATCATCAGCATGGCGGCGCCGGTGGTGCCCATTACGGAAGCCAGGAGCGTGCCGATGGCCAGCAGCGCGGTGTTCATGCGCGGGCTGCCGTGCAGATTGCCCCACACGAGGATGCCGCCGGAGATGGTGTAGAGCGCCCACAGCAGCAAAATAAAGGGAATGTATTCGGCCACCAAGGCGTGCACCAGCACATGCAGGCTGGTGGAGAAGCCGTAAACAAGCGTGAAGGGGATGAGGAAAGCCAAGGTCCACATTGCAGTAATTTTGCCAAAATGGTGATGCCAGATGTGGGCGAAAAACAGCGGGCCGGTGGCGATGGAGAGCAGAATCAGCACGAATGGGATGCCCCAGGGCAGGCTCAGCTCGGCGCCGTTAAGCTCGCCGGCCAGCGCGGGGAGCGGCAGGGCGAGCAGCGGCAGAAGGAGGGCGGTTCGGATACGCATTGGGTTTCCTTTTGGAGGGAGTCACAAACAAAATATTTCAGCCCGGATGGATGATCCTGGCTGCTTTACTGGGCTGATTGTAAATGAAAGCGGGCAGTGTGTCAGTATATGCTGTTGGGTGGCGGTTGCAGGCTACCTGAAAACAAGCAGGCTGTATTGCCTATGCCCGCCACTTGAGGCAGCAGAGGCTACCTGAAACCCGCCTGCCTGCTGTGATACAATCCCGCCCCTGAATCGAACTGCCGTAAACCCGCCATGACCAAGAAAAAACCGAAAACCTTTGAAGAAGCCGTGAGCCGGCTGGAAGCCATCAACCAAGCCATGCAGGCCAGCGATATGCCGCTGGAAGACGCGCTGGCCGCCTATCAGGAAGGCAGCGAACTGGTGCGTTTCTGCCAAGCGCGGCTGGCCGAAGTGGAGCAGAAGCTGCAAGTGCTGGATTCCGGCGTGGAACGTGAGCTGGTGTTGGAGCAAGATGAATAAACCCGATCATTGGCAACAACGCGCCCGCGCCCAAGCCGAACTCGTGCTGGAACGCGTACTGCCCGCAGAAAACAGCCGGCCGCAGCGGCTGCACCAAGCCATGCGCTATGCCGTGCTCGGCGGCGGCAAACGGCTGCGCCCGCTGTTGGTGCTGGCTGCCGCCGAATTGGGGCAGTCCGAAGCCGCTGCTGCTGAAGCCGCCCTAGCCGCCGTGGAGCTGGTGCACGTTTATTCCTTGGTGCACGACGACATGCCCGCCATGGACAACGACAGCCTGCGCCGCGGCAAGCCCACCTGCCACGTCCAATACGACGAAGCCACCGCCCTTCTGGTGGGCGACGCGCTGCAAACCCTCGCTTTCGACGTGCTCAGCCGCCCCAACGGCCTGCCCGCGCAACGGCAGCTGCAAATGGTGCACACCCTCGCCCGCGCTTCCGGCAGCCTCGGCATGGCTGGCGGGCAGGCCATCGATTTGCAATCCGTGGGGCAGCACATCGGCCAAGCCGAATTGGAAACCATGCACCGCCTGAAAACCGGCGCCCTGATCCGCGCCGCCGTGGCCTTGGGCGCGCTCAGCTGCCCCGATTTGGACGATGCCGCCCTGGCGCGGCTCGACGACTACGCCGCCAAACTCGGCCTTGCTTTCCAAGTGATCGACGACGTGCTCGATTGCGAAGCCGACACCGCCACCTTGGGCAAAACCGCCGGTAAAGACCAAGAAGCCGACAAGCCCACCTATGTCAAACTCATGGGGCTGAACGCCGCCCGCGACTATGCCGAACGGCTCGTGGCCGAAGCGCAGCAAGCCTTGTCTGGCTTCGATGCGCGCGCCGACCGCCTGCGCCAACTGGCCGCCTTCGTGACCGCACGGCGAAACTAAGAGATTGCCGGCCAAATATCAGATAAAGGCTACCTGAAAACCTGTTGAATCGGTTTCAGGTAGCCTTTAATTTGATCGGTGCAATCTATTTGACCGTGAACGGGTTTTGCCCATTTGCTGCAAGTGGAGGCTACCTGAAAAATCGGTGTGGTTTTTTCAGGTAGCCTGTGGCGGCACGGGTTATCTGAAATACAAAGTGCTCAAGCTTGCTGTTTGTAAGGCCATATTGATCTGCTTTGTGTGTGGCAAATAATCAAAAGGCTACCTGAAACTGTCAGGTAGCCTTTCGTTATGCTTCAACGTTGCCGGTGTAAAGCTTGGGGTTTACCAGTAACCCATCACTTTCCACCAAACGCCGCCGATGATCACGAAGACAGCGAGGTTGACCACGCTCATGATGAAGCCTGCTTTCCACCATTCGCCCAAGGTGGTGTAGCCGGAACCGAAAATCACAGGCGAAGTGCCGGTGGCGTAGTGGGTGAGGGTCATCATGATGCTGGAAGAGGAGGCCAGCAGCAGGGCGTAGAGCATGGGGGGCGCGCCCAGAGCCAGGCCGGCGGCATAGAAGGCGCTGAGCATGGCGGTGATGTGGGCGGTGGTGCTGGCGAAGATGTAGTGGGCATACATATAGGCCAGAAGCAGCAGGGTTACCGCGCCAACCCAGCCCATGCCCATGCCGCCGATGCCGCTTTCCAAGAGTTTGGAGAGCCAGGCAATCAGGCCGAGCTTGTTGAGGAGGGTGGCCATCATCACCAGGGCGGAGAACCAGGTAACGGTGTCCCACGCGCCTTTTTCAGTCAGAACATCCTGCCAGGTAAGCACGCCGCTGAGCAGCAGCAGGGAGAGGCCGAGGAAGGCGGTGGTGGTGGGGTTGACGGCGTAGGCTTTGCCGAAAATCATGGCCGGAATGCCTGCCCACAGCAGCAGCAGGATGACAAAAATGCCCAACATGATTTTTTCGCCGCGGTTCATCGGGCCCAGTTCTTGCAGCTTGTCTTTGGCAAACTGAGAAGCGTTCGGGGTTTCTTTGATTTCGGGCGGGAAGAATAGATACAGCACCAGCGGCATCAGGAACATGGCTGCCAAACCGGGCATAAGCATAGCAACAGCCCAAGTGCCCCAGCTCAGATGGATATCGGAGTTGGTGGCTTTGGCAATCAGATCCACGATCAGCGGGTTGGGTGCGGTAGCAGTAATGAACATGGCGGAGGTAATCGGATTGCTGTGGTAGTTTACCAGGGCCAAGTATTTGCCGATGCGGCTTTGCGTGCCTTTTTCCGGGTCGGAATCGAAGCTGCCGGCAATGGATTTCATAATCGGGTGGATGATGCCGCCGCCGCGCGCAGTATTACTGGGCGTTACCGGGGCGAGAATCAGCTCGGAAATGGCCAAGCTGTAACCGATGCCCAGCGTTTTCTTGCCGAACAAGGAGATAAAGTAATAGCCGATACGCGAGCCCAGCCCGGTTTTCAAGATGCCGCGCGAAATCATGATGGAAATACCGATGAGCCAAATCAGCGGGTCGCCGAAGGAGCTCAGCGCATCTTTAATGGCCACGGTGGCCGGGCTTTTGATCGGGTTGCCTTCGGGATCAAGCTCGGGCACGGTTACCTTGGTAATGGCCACCAGCATAATGGCGAGAATCGACAGCGCGCCGATGGGCATGGCTTTGCCGATAATGGCGGCAATCACGCCCACAAACAGCGCCAACAGATGCCAGGCATTGGGGGCAACGCCCTGCGGCACGGGAATGACAAACCAAATCAACAGCGTCAGCGCAACGGCCACCGCCATTGGTATGGGTTTAAACCCGAGTTTGTTGTCCATTTCCTACCCCTTAACTCAAGTTGATGAAAGTACTGCAACCAATGAATTGTCTAGCGCATTTTAGCAGTTTTTTACGTAAATAGAAGGAATTTACTTTGCTAAAATTTATCGTGAATACAATGAACTGTTGAAATGATATGAATGCGGAGGCATCGAGGCGGCGCAAAATGGCAAAGGCTACCTGAAAACCGGCGGGGATTTTCAGGTAGCCTTAATTCGGGGTTGGCTGTTATAGCTGTTCTTTTTTCACAGCAGCCAGGGCGCGGGCGAGGTTGTAGGCCAATACGTCGTCCACCAGGCGGGGCACTTCATCTAAGAAGGCCTGCTGCATATTCTGCACCATCAGCGCCGTTTGCCGCTGCAACGCGGTTTTCACCATGCCGGATACGGCATCGGCCAGATGCGGGCGCAGTTTTTCGGTTAGGCGTTCGAGCAGGACTTGCTCGCTCAGGCAGAGGATTTTGTGTTGCAGATTGCTGGGCAAGGTGTAGGCGTTGAGCAGCACCACTTTCTCGGCAGCAGCGGCCAGTTCTGCGGTGCCATGCTCGGCTTGGGCATCGTATTCGGACTGTGCGGCGGCCTCGGCAGCGGCTTCGATTTGTTCGGCTACGTCTTGGTTGGGCGTTACCGTGGGCTGTGTGCCGCCCAGCCACACGGTGGCCTGCTCGACCACGGGCTCGTTGCGGCCGACGCGCAGGGAGTTTTGGGCAGCCAGCCAGTCTTCTTGAAACAGGATTTGCGGGTTGTTCAGCTCGGCTTCGGAGCTGGCGGTTTGCAGGTTGTGCTGTTGCTGCCAGTGCTGGAGATAGGCTTGATAGGCCTGTTTTTGTTCGTCCAGATTCAGGCGGCGATGGCGGCTGCCGCTGAGCGCGCTGGGGCGCGTGCCGGAGCTGGCTGGCTGTGCGGCAGGTTCGGCCACGGCCACAGACGCGGGCGTATGAAGCGGTACGGTGCGGGGTTCGGCAGTAGGGGCGGCGGTTGGTGCCGGCGTTGGGCTGGCTTCGGCCACCAAGGTATCGTAAAGAAGAGCGGCAGAAGGATGGCGGTTGGATTGGGTGGCGGGCGGTTGTTGCGCCTGTTTGGCCAGATGGCGGCGTTTTTGTTGCAGGCGTTCCAGGCCTTTTTCCCAATCTTCGGTGTCGGATGTGGTGGATTGCGGGGCAGAGGAATCGTCGTTGAGGGTGAAAACCAGATTATCTTGCGCTTGGGTCATGGTGGTTTTTCCGAGGAGGGGTTAGCTTGGTATCGACGGTTTCAGGTAGCCTTTGATTGCTTGCCGAGAGGCTACCTGAAAATGTAACAAGCGATATTATTTCATAGAACATAACAAATCAAGCATCTATAAGGCTTTCAGCTATTTTTCCGTTCCGCAATCGTTGCTTTTGAAGCTGATTTTTATCCAGCAAAATCAAAGGCTGGAAATTTTTTGCGGAACGGATTTCCTACCTTGGCCATGCCTTAATCAACCCGTCATGACAACAAAAAAATAGCCCGAACTAGTAAGGATTACTTACCAGTTCGGGCTTTTCTTTATTGACGATTCGACAGCATGCCGCCGGGACGGCTTTCTCTTGCCAGCACTTCGATGATCTTACCATCAAGCATTCTGGCAATTCGTCGGCCTTGCTCACTATCGGCTTTACTATCCGATTCAGCATTACCAGTTTGGCTGATACTTACCGAAATATTGACGTTATTCTGCACACCGCTGCCACCTTGCGCGGCTACGCCAAGCTTGCCGTTCGGTGCACGGGTAAGCGGCATAATAGCCTCCGGCCCCGCCTCACCCATCACGCCAAAGCCGCCACCGTGGGCGAACATCGTCGGGCGGCTGACAACTTGGTTTGTGAACACCCCGCCGCTAGCGAAGAATTGTAGTCCGTCGTCAAAAGCTCCACCATTGGCGAACATTCCGCTGCCTCCTGCGAAGCTGCTTACCAGCCGCATCGTCGCCATGCGAATGAAGATTTTCGACAAATCCTGCAAAATAGATACCGTCATATCCCGGAAGTTCGCCTTGCCGGTTGCCACAAAATCCCCCAGCGTGTTGCCAAGCGTGTCAAAGGTATTGCCAACCATATCAGCCATCTGCTCGCGCAGCGTGCCCATTGATTTAGCATACTTATTGACCCCGTCTCTGATGCCGCCCAGCCAGTCTTCGCCGCGTTCCTCTTTGATTCGTTGGATGGCATCGTACTGGGCAAGGATGGCATCGCGCTCCTCGTTCATCTTGGCAACGTATTCCGGCGACATGCCGGCTGTTTGCTGCCGCACCTTCAAATCCAGCTCACGAGCATAGCGCAGGCGCTCGGTTTCCGCTTGCGATTTGCCCAGCAGCCCGACTTCAAACTCCATATCCTCCAGATGGCGCTTACCGTCCAAATGGAAAGCCTGTACCGCATTCAGCTGTTCTTGGGCGTGGATTTGCTCATACACATTGCGGATTGCTTTACGCTGGTCTTCATTGAACTTGCTGTATCGTCCACCGACCTTGTTCAATTCAGCATCAAACTCCCGCAGCGTCGTGAACTGGTTTTTAAAGCCGTAGTTTTCCATATCGGTAAACTCGGCTTTAATGGCGTTCAGCTTTTCCCGCGTAGTGGAAAGTTCCTTATTGAACTGCTCTTGCAGTTTTGCCGTGTCGGATTGGCCGCTACCGCGACTACCGCCGTGTCTCCTTCCGCCGCCGCCGCCGGACGGGCGCGGCCGTGGCCTCCCCCCGCCGCCGCCAAGTGCATTATTAACTGCATTTCCCATGGTTGCACGGTCATGTGCGTTGCGTACTTTGCTTTGCAGACCACTCTCGCTCTGAACCGCCACTCGCGCGGCGAATATATCACCGAAGCCAAGCCCTGCCATCGGCTTGTTCCCGCCGGCAATCTTACTGAAGCTAACCGTGCCAACCTTGCCTAGGTTCACGCCCGGCATATTATTAGCCAGATCGATAACCCGGTTGATACCGTTAATGGTAAAGTTAATCAGGTTCTCAATGGCTTTCAAAGCCGCATTTGCTGCATTGATTGCTCCGTTTTCTACTGCCGTCCATAAATTCATAAAGGCGCCAATGCCCCATTCCACAGAAGAAGCGATAACGGCGGCGATCATATCGAAAACCTTAGCGACACTTTCCAGCAACCCCCAAAAACCTGTTCCGGTGTCGTCAAAGAATCCGCCAAACAAGCCGGACATAATGCCTAGTTGCTCTTTCGCCCACTCAGCCAGATTGAAGAAAACCGCTCCAGCTAGATCGGACAGCCCTTGGAAGCCGGTTTTTATCAAGTCCAATGCATCCCCGCCGATAATCCCCAACGCATCCATCGCATCATCCAGCCAGCCCAAAGCCGCCAGTAGCCCGACCGCTGCCGCTGCCGCCGCCACAAACGGATTCGCCAGCATAATTGCCGCCATCCGTCCAAACGCAAAACCCACTTTGTAGCTTGTAACCTGAAGCGCATTCAACATCTGGAATAAATAAGCGAATCCGATCACGCCGATAATCTGAGCAAAGGTTTGCAGGTTGTCGGCAATGAATTTAATCCCCTGAGCAAATACCGACATCACCCCCGTGCCGTTGAGCATCTCATCAACCAGTGCGGCAAAATTATTTTTCAGCACCGTCAATGAGCCGCCCAGCGTAACTTGCATATTCCCGGCCTGTTCTGCCAGTTTACCCCCGGCTGCCGTTACCGCTTCCACGATCACATCCGAAGTCAGCTTGCCGTCTGAAGCCATTGCGCGGATTTCCGCCCGCGTTTTCCCCAGATGCTCGGCCAGCGTATCCAGCAGGATAGGCGCGGCCTCAGAGATTGAGCGGAACTCATCACCCTGTAAGCGCCCGGAACCCAAAGCCTGCGACAGTTGGAACAATGCTGCCGCCTGCTCCTGTGCCCCAACGCCGCCGACACGCATCGCATTATTCGTGGCTTCCACAAACTGCAACACCTGCTTCTGCGAATAGCCGTAGTCCTGCAATGCCCGCTGCGCTTTCACATACAGGCTGCCTGTCGCCTCCAAATCCGCATAAGTGCGGTTGGAAATAGCCAGCAGCTCCTTGCGTACCGCCAGTGCCGCATTCTCGCTGCCTGTAACCAGTTTGATTTGGTTGTTCAGCGACTGCATACGGTCGGCAGTATCCGCCAACATCCGAACCGTCTGAATCGACACGAAGGCGGCAAACGCCGTTTTCAGGTAGCCCAACAGCCCTGCCGTTGCCTTGGCTTTATTGCCCAACTGCTCCGTCTGTTGCCCGGCTTTTTCCACCTGCCGGCCATAACTGGCCGCCTTATTGCCGGCTCCGGCGGCCTGGTTGCCCAATCCGCCGATTTTGCTTGTTGCCTTTTCCGTCTTGGCCGCCGCCTGCTCCAGTTTTTCCAGCTCGCGGGTCGCCGCCCGCAACTCGCTCAAATCGACGCCAATACCAAGCGTTGCCACATCAGCCATTGTCTTCTCCAAATAAAAAAAGCCCCGAAGTCGGCTTCGGGGTTACATAAAATTAAGGGCTAATTTAATAACAAGCTACCGCACTTGCTTTTCAGGTAGCCTTTTTGTATGATGCAGCTTCCTACTTCAAAAGCTGTGTCCGACCAGTTGTCGGTATTTTTGTATCTGTACTAAATCCCCATAGTCTGCTGATTGCTCTCTCCTTCAACAGATTTCCAAGTTTACGGGGGTGCGGGTATCGGTAACGACCCGGCGCATCTTTTGAGCGTAGGACACCCCCACCTATTCAGGTGGCCTTTAATCCCTAAATCAAAAGGAGTTCATCATGAACGCTCAAATCTCTGTGGCCAACGTTTCTGTTCGTCAATTCGACAACCTTTATTCCCTCAATGATTTACACAAAGCCAGCGGCGGCGAACCACGCCACAAACCATCAAACTGGCTTGCAAACAAGCAAACATCTGATTTGATTGCTGAAATTGAAATAGCTGGAATTCCAGCTATCCAAAAGAAACAAGGACTTGGCACATTCGTTTGCAAAGAACTTGTCGTGCACTACGGCATGTGGATTTCCCCCGCCTTCTCGCTGAAGGTCATCCGCGCCTTTCTCGATACGCAGGAAGATGTTTCAGCCAGCCCCAAAACCACCGCAGACGAGCGCACCGGATTACGCCAGGCAGTATCCGCCCTGGTCGGCAAGTGCGGCATCGACTACGGCAGCGCCTACAGCATGGTGCATCAGCGCTTCGGTGTGGAGCATATCGACCAAATCGCCGCCCCGCTGCTGCCTTCGGCCATCGCCTATGTACATGCCCTTACCCTGCAAGGCCGCCCCGCGCCGCAAGGCATCTGCTTCAGCGAACGGCAGATACACCAGTTTGCCGTACTGACCGATTACGCCGAACGGATGATGGAACTATTAGGCCAGCTTGAGCCCGCATTGCAAGCCCTGCGCAGCCCGCTGACCGCCCGCGCCTGCAGCCTGGCTGACGAATCCTTCATCTGGATAGGCGACTGCCGCCGCAGCCTGCTGGCTACCACCATTTCACAATACTCAGGAAATACCCTGCCGCCAGCAGAAAGAATATCAGCCAGACGGCAATAAACCGCCACGTTGAAAGTTTGTCCATTCTCTCAAGCACCCTATCAAAAATTGATGTATAATCTTCTACATTCATTAGCTTAGTCTCGTTAAGTTAATGCAAAAACCCCGCAGAGTTGCCGCCCTGCGGGGTTTGTTCACAAGATTGCGGCAGGCTATTTGTCTGCCATTTCAGCCACCACCCGCCCATACGCCTGCCATTCGGCTAGGTCGTTGCGCTGGGTGTCGGCTATTTCTGCCAATCCTGCATATTCTTTTGCGCAGCGGCCGAATAACTGCCAGCCTCGGGCAGCGGCTTCATCAGCGGTGCCGGCGGTGCCGGCGGTTTGGGGCAGGGAGCGACTACGGGCAGCGGCGTAGGCGCGCACGCGCTCAAGCTCGCCGCGCAGATTATCCACAGCAATTTTTGCATGTTCTCTTTCCTTTTCCACTTCGGCCTGCGCGGCAGTCAATGCCGCCTGCGCCTGCCTTTCTTTTTCCAAAACTGCGCCGGTTTGTTTCGCCAGCGCCTCGGTTTGTTGCTGCTTCAGTTTGGCGTCAGCGGCTCGGTAGCCCGCCTGATAGCGCTGCTCGCCGTACCAATATTCCCCGCCTACCACCGCCGCCAACAGGGCGGCAATGGCTAGCGGTTTCCAGTATTTGTATAAATAAGTCATATAATTACCAATGATATGTTTAATATGTCACTATTTTTAGTCACATTTACTTGATATGTACACGGCATCAACCTATACTGCAAATACCTTTAAAAATTCATAAAAAATAAACATGACAAAATGGCAAGCTGAAGTTCCTTACAATAATCTTCCATCATTACCTCCCGCCCAAGACGTTGAAGATAAATTTATTTTAAAACACTGTATCCGTGCCCGAGTGGCGCTTGGAGAGTTAAAACAAGCGGCAGAACTTATTCCCAATCAGGCCATGCTGATCAATACGCTACCAGTAATGGAGGCAAGGGCAAGTTCTGAGATTGAGAATATTGTTACAACTGCCGACAAACTGTTTCAGTCTCTGCAATTACCTCAAGACAGTATCGACCCCGCTACCAAAGAAGCTCTTCAATACAGAAATGCTTTATTATCAGGGTTCCAATCACTACAACGTCTCCCTTTGTGTACGCAAACTGCTGTGCAGGTATGTAGTGTAATTAAAGGGCGTGATATGGATATTCGCCGTATTGGTGGAACAGCGCTGAAAACTGGGCATAGCGGTAAAATTGTCTATACACCTCCGGAAGGAGAGGAGTTAATACGGCAGAAATTGGCTAATTGGGAAAAATTCATCCATGAATCCGACCATATCGACCCTTTGATAGTTATGGCAATAGCTCACTATCAGTTTGAAGCAATCCACCCGTTTGCAGATGGGAACGGGCGAACTGGCCGTGTACTAAATAGTCTGTTCCTGATTGAAAAAGGATTACTTGGGCTACCTATACTCTATCTTAGTCGTTATATTATTCAACACAAATCCGATTATTACCGCTTGTTGCTAGGCGTAACTGAGAAGCAGCACTGGCAAGATTGGATTGTCTATATTCTGAAGGGGGTGGAAGAAACTGCCGGCTGGACATTGGCAAAAATAGAAGGCATCAAGCGGCTGGCAGATGAAACCCGTATATACATCCAAAAGGCAGCACCAACACTATATAGCAGGGAGTTGTCTGATTTGCTTTTCGAGCAACCCTATACCCGTATCGGCAACCTTGAAACTGCAGGTATTGCCAAGCGGCAGACTGCTTCTAAATATCTAAAAGAGCTGGTGAAAATCGGCGTATTGCGTGAAATGACAATTGGTAGGGAAAAATTGTTTATTCATCCAAAGTTGATGGATTTACTATATAGCGATGACAACCAGTTTCAGCCATATGTCTGATTTTCAGGTAGCCCGCAGCCTTCCACGCTGCGGGTTTTGTTTACGCCTCGTTTCTACTCAGCTTCCCGTCGCTCGCGAGCAGCGGCAGCGTATAGCGCCCTTCTGCGGGGTAGGCAGGATTGCCGCCTTTGTTCGGCCACAGGTAGGCAATCACGCGGCTCTTGGCAAACGGTTTGATATTGACCGCGTCGCCCTGGTTGCCGCCCAATACCATCAGGTTGCCCTGATTATCCTGCCCAACGACAAAGCCGACATGCCCGCCGCCCTGCCGCTCAAATACCACGATGCAACCATACGCAGGTTTCTCCAAACGGGTAGCGCTGTTCACCCAGGCTTTCGCCCGATACCATTCTTTCGCAATATCCCTGCCAGCTGCCTGCAAACAGTGGCCGACAAACGTTCCGCACCACGGCGTTTTGGTGTCGCTCCACCAACCTTTCAAAGCCCGTACCCACAAAGGGATGGTCTTTAAGCCGCGTGCATCCCGTTCGTGCATGCCGATGTATGCCCGTGCTTCCGCAATCCATGCCAATTCCGTCATTTCGTTTCCCTTCTCTCTTTCAGGTAGCCTTTGCCTTTGCGCCGCAATATCCCCGCCAGCAAATGGATACGGCGCGAACGCATCACGAAGTAAGATGCCGCTGCTACGTTGAACATGATTTCTGTCCAATGGTGGACTTGCCCGCCCGCAAGCGAATGGCCGATAACCGCTACCGAGCCGCCCACCAAGAAACTATGTATCCAGTAGTCAGGTTGCTTGGCTGTCCATTGCCGCACCGAAAGCGAGCAGGCGGAATACACGAATATCGCCGCCATCGCCGCCACGTTTATCATCAATAAGCATTGGGTAATCATTGCCAAGTTCATTTCCTTCTACCTCCCCATTTATCAATCCAGCCCGCCCACAAACGGCGCAGGCCGTCATTCAAGAGCGGTGTTGCCCAAGACCAGCCCAGCCCGATTAACATCGGTACGGCGGCCTTGAATACCTCCTGCTCCAGCCCCAAGCTCAAGGCCAAGTAGGCCATAATCATCGGCGACAAAGAGCCGGCCAACAGCATACTGGTGATGATGACCAGCATGCCGTTCTTGCGGCTGCCCGGTTCTTTCAAGCCGTGATGCAATGCCCCAGCCACCGCGCCCAACACGAGGGCTTCTAACGGCATGCCGGCTATCGTGCCGGAAATGCCAATCATGCCCATGTTCAGCACATGGCCGGGAACGTTAGACGTTTCCAACGGTGTCATTTCTCCTCCCTTTCCATGTTCGCAATTACCGCTAAATCGTTCGGCGAAAAACGCCAGCTTTCCGCCAGCCCCAACGCCTTGCCCACCCACTCACTACAAAACCAACGGCGGCGGTTTTCAGGTAGCCCGAATACCACCCCGAACGCGCCGGGCAGGTCGTAGCCTTGGCCTTGGGTTGCCTCCCATAAACCATGCAGTCGATCGCCAACGCTATCCGGCAGCACAATCAAATCCCACTTAGCAGACGGCAGCGGCATGGTTTTCATGCGTACGCCGCCATCACGCAGGCTGGCGGAGTAGCACTCGTATTCCTGCCCGTCTGCCGTCTCAGGCAGCCTGACGGCAATCTCACAATGTGAGTACCGCCCGCGTGTCAAAACACGGGTCAGCCCATCGGTAAACCGTGCCACCCATACGCGCCAACCCGTGCCGCCACGGTGGCCGTGATACAGAGCCAGGTAAATCATTTGCCCACCTCGCCCAGTTTGTCGGCAATCGGTTTAATCTCCGCCAAGATTTCCGCCGTGCGTTTCTCTACTTCGGCGGCAGTCTTTAGCCCTTTCAGTTCAAACTTGCGCATCCGCAATGCGCCCAGCTTGCCCATGACCATGCGCAGGTTATCGGATTGGGCAATGATGATGTCGGTCGCTTCGCAGGCGGTTTTCCCGGCAGGCTTGGCAAAGGCTGCTACCTGCATCGGCGCTTCCCCTTTGCAGCCGCCGGCCTTGTAATCCCTTGCCTGCTGTTCGCGCAACAGATATTCAGGCTGGAAGCGGGTAACGTGGCGGTAGGCTTCATCTACCAAATCGTTAATTGCCTTAGTGCCGTTGTCGATGGATTCGGCCAAGAGTTGGGAGGCGGCAGCTTTATCTAACACCCATTCTTTACCGTTCCATTGATGCAGATGGCTGGGCGCAGGGGCAGTTAATAACGGCTTACCATCTTTGCCCGGCATGATGGTTTTACCCTGCGCTTGCCCCGCCAGCAGCGTGGCATGGTATTCGGCAGTAATCTCTACCACATCCTCCGGCCATGTTGTATGGATAGTGGTATCGTAAAAACCCCCTGTTGATTCTGAGTAATAGTGCATGGTGTATCTCCTCTAGTAACCGATAGCAAACCAGTACAAACCTTTTAAGTCCATAGCAGTCGAGCCTGGGAAACCGATACCGTTAAATAACGCATCAAAACTGGCCGACCTGATCGTGCCGACTGGGATGGTTATATCGAGGTTTACCGAGCCTTTACGTCCGTCACTCCACATAGTTATCTGCGTATTCAGGCATTTATTTGGGAACGCTATCGGGAAAGTAACAGCGTAAGGCCCTTCGCCTGGCCAGCCGGAAGCTACCTTGCCCCATTGCAGGATTAAGCCGTTTGGTAATTTCAGATAACCATTATCGGCCTTCTGCGCCGGGAACGCCCCGGCCACAGCTTGGGAAACCGACTGCGCCAAAGCAGTATCCCAGTCACTGATTTGCGCGGCGGTGTGCGTATGGCTCGCCGGAGCCTTCCCGTCAGCCGCCTGCTTTGCTGCTGCTGCCTCTTGTTTCGCGGCGTTGGCAGTTTGCGTGGCGCCGCTCACCGCCTGCTGCGCGGCAGTCGCAGTTTGTTGGGCAGAGGTGGCGGTCTGCTGCGCTGTCGTTGCAGTTTGCTGCGCAGCAGTAGCCTTGCTGGTTGCCCCGCTGGCTGCCTGTTCCACCGCCGTCAGTTTGGTTTGCAGTTGCTGCAACTGCTTTTTTAATTCCTCCAACTCGGTGGCGGAGGCACCGCCACCCGCTCCGGCTTTTTCCAACTGCGCCACCCGTGCCGTCAGCGCGGTGGCCGCGTCTTTAATCTGCTTTAGCTCTTCGCTAGATGCCCCGCCGCCCGCAGTCTTTAACTGTTCCGCGACCTCGGCAAAGTTGTCGTTACACTTCTGAAACCCGACCCGGATACTGTCGCCACCCGTCCCGTCGGGCAGGCTGCCTAAATTGACTTGCTCCATATTGTCTCCAATAAAAAAGCCCCGTGAGGGGCTTAAATAAAATGCGGTTACACCGGCAACCGGCACAAAATCCAATTTTCCGGGACATATTCCGGAGGCTGATAGGCTTTGCCGTCGGATTTAATCGAGACGTACTTGTACACTTCCAGTTTGTCGTCACTGTGCCGGAAGCCCTGACCACCCCAGAACGGAATCTGGTCTGAGTGGTTTTCCTCTGAGGAGTTCAGCACGAGATCGATTAAGTCCATTAACGCTTTTTGCCCCGCAGTTGCGGCCTGAATCTCTTTTTGTGCCTCCACGTCCCAACCGCCCCACGTCTCAAACTCACGTTGTGACTCGGCTTCGTTGTAGCGCTCCTTCTGTATCCGTAAATCGCGGCGCCGCTTGGCCGCTTCTTCGGCGGAGTAGGCGGTGTTCTCTTCGTAGGCCACCACCGGGTCGAGCTTAAATAGTAGGTTGACGGCCCGCTGCAACTGCCAAGTATGGGTGTTCAAAAAATTATTAAATCGGTCTAGGGCGCTGGGACTACCCATCAATTCATCCCAAGACGGCTTGTGCTGCGGCGCGTGGTAGTCCAACCCGGCCCGTTTATACACATCCGACATCCTAACCGGCACTTTGGGATTCCACGGCGCCCCTTTGTAGTCGTCCGGCACCTTCGGCCCGCGTACATAAATCGGTCGATTCGACACCGAGCGCTCGAATGCGCTGTGCGCCATCGTGCCGCCCACCGCGTTCATCAATCCGCCGCCTGGCAGTTTGAACAACCCCGCAGCACCGTGGGCCAGCATATTGCACACCTTGCTGTAATCGTGCCCACCTCTTACGGTGTAGATGGCTCCTTGATTGGATTGCCCGTCCGTGCGTACGGTAATAGCTTGACCTTTGCGGGTGGCCGCATTACTGGCCAATAGGCGCAGATAAGGTCGGGCGTTATTCAGAACTTCGTAGCGCAACGGTTTATCTGGAGCCCCTTCAAACAGTTCTGACATCTGCTGCCTGATTGTTGAATCTTCCTGCCCGATACGCTGCGCCAAACCTTCTAACGTGAGCGCTTGGTCTGATAGAAACACATAACTGCCACGGTCGATATAGCCCATTTCAAATGGTGAAGGTTGTTGGGTCATCCCGAACATATCGCCGGTATCCCCCACCGTCATCACAAACTTCATCGGCGCCGGCTCGTAACGGTACACCACTAAGCCGTAAGACGGCGGAGGCTCCACGGTCGAACATTGGGCGAAGTATTCCCACGGGATGCCGGCCAGTTCGTAAAAATGCACAGTGATTTCAGTATTCGGTGACATCTCTACATACAAGCGACCACCACAGCAGGAGACTAGCCCAAATCCGTCTAATTCTGTCTGCGGGCTGTCCGTACTACCCAGCGCCGTACTACGGAAGGTCATTGTTACCGGCAACCCGGTAGCCAAACCCCGCCCCACCGCTTGGGCTTGCTCCCAATCTAGGCGGTATTTTGGGTAATCAGTAGGACGGCCCCCACCGTAGCGTACTTTGTTCAAGAGTTTGGCTAGCTGCCAATCTTGGCCAGAAATCACGGAATGTACTAGCCGTTTGGCTTTTGCCCACTTGGCGGCATCGAAGCCGCTGCCCCAGCCGTGGATTACCGCCGGCAATAAGGGTTCGCTGTCTCGCTCCCCACCATATAGGGAGAACTCAAAGCGCATAGTACACGCGGTACGGATTGTCCCCCCTCTGGTGCGGAGCATCCCTGCCGAGTGTGCTTCCCCACCCTGAAGCAGGCCGCGCTCCAGTAACTTCTTTAAAGATTGGTTGCGGCTGGCGTCTTCCAACGCAAGTTCGCTACCATCCGCTGCCACTACCAGCAACTGGTCCGAATGGTTTAAGCCGCGCAGGCGGAGGGTGAGGCTGCCGATCAGCTTCGGGCAGAACAGGTTGCTTGCCAGCACGTTCACCCCTTGCTCGTTATACACCGCCAGCCCGTAATCAGTTGACGTAGCCATATAGAAACTGCCTTCCTGCAAAAGCGCCCCCGTAGTGGGCGAGATTCCGGTTTACCCCGCTTCGGGCATCGTAGCTGATATTCCAGCACAGCGAACTTTGGTCGAAATACACCGTCGAAGCGTGCTCGGTCCCGCTGTTAATACAGAAGGAGTGGAATATCGGCATGATGAAGATACCTTTGAATTTATCGCGTAAGGGGAAGAGGAGGTCTAAAGCCAGCCGCCCGATCGGGTCGTTACCCAGAATAATGGTGCCTTCAACCACCAACGCCGAATCCAAGTTGGTATCCAGCACATTGCCGTCGTTGTCATACATCTGAATGCCGTATTCATCGGCCATCTCATCCTCCTGTCAGTCATCGCCCCAATTGGTGAGCTTACCTACCCGCACCATCACATGGCCTTTCTCGTTACGCACAATCAGGCCGCGATAATCCAACTGGGTGCCCACTTTACTGTTGGGGTCGGAACGCAACTGTGCCCCGTGCTCTTTGGTCACAATGAAGCGGCCATCCGCCATATGCAAAGTACCGCCCCGGATGTCCGGTGCTTCGATGGTTTGGTTGGCCTTGATGTGCCGCCCCAAAATCGAGCCGTCGGCAATCAAATCCCCGTTGAAGTAGGTTTTGTCACCGGTTACCGTGAACATCGGCAGCTTCTTGTTGTTCCACAGCACCAACTTGTCGGCCTGAATCACTACCTCAGACTGTCCGCTGGTACCGTCCGCCAACAGCGAAATACCGCCCACCACCTTCGTGCCGGTGCGGGTATCGGTGCTCACTTTTAGGGTATAGGCCGCGCTCAATTTGCCGTTTAAATCGGCAAACGACTGCGCTACCTGCGTTACCGATGCCTTGGCCCCGGCCACTTCGCTTTCCACCGCCTGCACTTTCCGCGCCTGCGCTTCGGTTCGGGTGGCAAGGGTTTTCATCTCCTCGGCCACGGTGGCGATTTTGTCACCGAACTGGCTGCGAACGGCGTTGATGCGTTTGGATAACACATAATCCGCCTCGTTCATTTGGCTGTAAAAATCCCACTTGCCGGCCAGCTTGCCGGTATTGCCGGCCATGCCGTTGTTGTTACCGGCCAAGTTGCCCACCAAATTCAGCAGCTCTTCCCCGGCGCCAGGCGCAAACTGCTCTTTGCCGATTTTGCCTTTCAGCTGCTCGAGCAGCAGGGATGGGTCATCACTGCATACCCCGTCCACCGGCGCCGTCCATTCTCCGGCCAGCCCGGCACTATCCACCAAGCGCAGCCAGAAATACCAATGCTCCCCGGTCTTGACGTTGGTGAGCTGGTAGTCGGTTTGCGGTGCCGGCAGTTTCGCCAGCGGCATTGCCTGATTAAAGTCGTTGCTCCTGCCGTAGCGGATTTCGGTGTGTGCTTCCGCCAGCAGCGGGTTGGGCAGCGTCCAATTCAAACCGATGGCAAACAGCTTGGGCGTGGGCCGCACCCCGGTAATGGTGTAGTTCAGGCTCCACGCTTTTTCCAATGGTTTAGACAGCACGCCGCGCGCGGTGCGTCCGCGGATTTCGGCGCGGTAATCGCCGTTAGGCAGCCCTTGCAGGCTGATTTCGGCACTGGGCGCATCCGGAATATGCCGCCACAGGCGGCCGTCTTTAAAAATCTTGATGTCGTAGCTCACCACCTGCCCGTCGGCGCTCAGGTTCTCCCAGCTTAGGGTTAAATCCCGCCCGTTGGTCGATAAGTTACTGTTACCGAGCTGCGGCTGGCGGCCGTATTTGGTGGTTGCCCCCGCCTCAAACAGCGCGCTGTTGTCCACCGCCGCGTATTTGGTCGGGTCATGCCGCAACGCGGTAATGGTGTACGTGCCGTCATCGGTATTTTCCTTGATGCTTACCGCCCGATACTGGCGCGGCACCACCTTGCCGGACAAAGCCCAGTGGTCGTCGTAACCCAACCCTGACGGGTCGCCATCCAACAGCAGCTGATTGGGCTGCGGCTGGGAAACCACTTTCAGGCTGTAATGCTTCGGTACCGTTTCGCCTTGCGCATTCTGCTCAAGCGCAAGGTATTGGAACCACCAGCCGGCCAGGTTTTCCGTGATGGCGCGGTCGAGGGTGACCACCCGGCCGCTCACCGCCAACACCTGGCCGCCCAACTGCGCACCGGCAAAGTGGTTGTCCGCAATTTGGATAATGTCGTAGGGCAGGTGTTTCAGCCCTTCGCGCCCCACGGTAAACGACACCGCATCCTGCTGGCGCAGCCCGGTTTGCAGTATCCATTGCCCGTAACGCACCGCCTGCCCACGTGTGGTGCAGCCGAACGCGGTTACCGACTGGATATTCAGGCCGTAACGCGCCACTGCCTCCGCATCGGCCACATACTCGGTCTTGCTGCGGTAGCTGTCGTATTTGTCGGCAAAGCGCACCAATACGGCGGTGTAGGTGGATTTCAGCGCCACGCCGTTATAGGCAAACTGCCCGTCCACCACATTACTGTTGTCGTACTGCGCCACCGGGTCGCCGCCCTGATCCAACAATACCGACAGTTGGTTGCCGTTCCACAGAGGCATCCCGCAAAAGGCGCTCGCCAGTTCGGTAAGCAGTTCGCCTGCCTGCCGCCGGTCGGTCAAGTAGGCATTGCAGGTAAAGCGCGGCTCCAGCCCGCCGAAGCCGTCCGGCACCATCTCATCACAATAACGGGCTACCTGATACAGGCTCCATTTGTCGATGTCTTCCGGCGCCAGACGCAAGGCCAGCGATGAATAGCGCTCTTGTTGTACCAAATCGTAAAACACCCACGCCGGATTATTGGTCCACGCGGTTTTAAAACTGCCATCCCACAACCCCGTGTAAGCACGGGTTTCCGGGTCGTAATTAGAGGGCACTTGCACCTCGATACCGCGAATCAGGTAATTGCGGCGCGGATTCTGCCCGCCGAACTGGTCGGAATCGATGCTCAAGGCCGCCAGCGCGGTAAACGGATAGCACAGTTTGGCATCCGTAATCTCTACGTAACTGGCAAAAAAGGTGCTGTTTTGGATTTTGTCGCTGGTACTGTCCGGCGTGGGGCGGGAAACCTTGATGGAGAACGGCGCTTTCGGCAGCCGGTCGAATACCTCGTCATGGTAAAACGCGCCGCTGCCCTTCTCGGTAAAGTTCACATGGCGCTGCTGTTGCACGCCGTCATCGTTGAGCAGCTGGATAATCAGCGTGGTATTCGCCGCCAGCGTATCACCGTTTTCCTGTATCGCCGCATTGCGCTCCACCCCCACCGTTACCCGCAGTCGGGTCGGGCCGCTGTCGGATACGGTGCGGATAACCGGGCTTTGGTTTTTTACCGGATTAGACACCGATACCGTGCGCTCTACGCTCTCCCAGCCCGGAATATAGGATTGGTCGGGCGTGCCGCGCTGGAATACCGCCGTTACGCCTTTAAAGTTGTAGCTGCCGTCCGGATTCTGTACCGGCGTGTCGTTGAAAAACACGCTTTTAAACGGCGCATCGTTGCCGTTGGCAAAGCCGGCCACCACCCCTTCGCTGATCACATCCACGATGCGCAGCATCTGCGCCGAAGACAACTTATTCGGTGCCTCATACGGCGTGCGTGCGCCGCCACCGCTTTTCTGCCCACCCATGGCCCTTACTCCTAATTCTGCTGCAGTGCCGCCGTGTAGTTGCGTGCGCGCACCGAATCATCATTAAAATCCGTGTCGTAATACTGCCCGTTCGGCGCTTTCGCCGCCTGACCGGCAATCGGCGTCCTCACCAGCCGCAGGGTAACGTCTGCTGCCGTTGGGTTTTGCAGCACCGGGTCGCCGTCAGTGTCCACCCGGCGCGACACCACTCCCTGCGATGCCACCCGGCTGCCGCAATACACCTCGCCGTAAGCCAGCGGCACCGGCTGGCCCTGCGCCGCCGTGTTGTCCAAATTGGAAAACGCCGTATTGCGCCCCGCCTTCTGCCCGCGCTGCTCATTGTCCAATTTCGGCGGGCGCGCCAACATCTGCGCAATCCCGCCCGCCACCAAGCCAATACCGGCGCTCATCAACGCCCCGGCTGCCGCCCAGCCGAACGGGTTCCACCACGCGAACGCAATCAACACCACACCGGCGATAATCTGCCCCGCCTTGCCCGCACCCTGAATGCGCGGCACGATGTGCAGAATCCCGCTTTCAGGCTGCCTGAATTCGTGCTCCAGTTCCGCCTCGCAGAAATCGTGGCCGTTGAAGCGCACCTGATAAAACCCGCTGCCCAAAATCTCCCGGAAGCCGGGCAGTTGGGTGAGCAATGCCCGCACCGCTTCCGCCGGGCTGGCGGCGTGCAAATCAAAACGGCGGCCGTATTCGCGCAGGCCGCCGTGCAAGCAAACTGTAATCATGATGCGTGCTCCAAATCATTCAGCACCGCCTGCAGCATTTCAGGCTGCCATTGCCGGTGCCGCCAAATACTGTGCGTATGCCGTTGCCAATACGGCCCGTAACCATCACGGCGGCTTAATTGCCCGAAAGCGTGGTGCAGCATTTCGCCGTTGCCCAAATACAGCAGCACGTGCGAAGCCAGCCCGTCAAATTCGGTCAATACCACGTCCCCGGGCTGCAAATCGCGCACCCGTGTAAATCCTGCCGCATTAGCTAGCGCCAAAAACCGCCCACGCGCGGCATCATCGTCGATGCCCCCACGCTGCACCGGCGGCAAGTCAATCCCCGCCAGATGGTAGGCATCCGCCAGCAGGCTGTAGCAGTCAAAGCGCCCGTATTCAAACACCCGCCCGCGTAGGTGCGGCACCGGCGCAAACACTTTCAGGCTACCTGAAACGGCGAGCACCCAAGGCAGGCCGTTGGCTGCCTGCATTTGCCGGTCGGCGCCGGACAGCCACAGTTCGCCCTGCGGGTGCGAATGCACGATGGCGCACACGTCTCCCTGCTCCGATGCTTCAATCCAATCCGGCGGCGCGATTTCAAAGCGTGCCGCCGGGTCGGCAGCCACATTGCCGCAGGGCCGATACAACTGTTCCCCGCCCGCCTGCACAATCAGGCCGCAGCATTCTTTCGGTGTTTCTTTGGCTGCGTGCGCCAAAATCGCCGCCTGTACGGATTTTGTCAGTTCCAACATTTCAGGTAGCCTTTTCAGGTAGCTTTAAGAGGCAGTCAATGTTTTATCCACCCCCACCCAGCCGCCGAAGGGCAGCGCGGCGGTTTCGCCGAAGCGCGCCTTACAACCCTGCAGCTTGCGGCTGCATTCGTCTTTCCCCGGGTCGGCGGTGGGAATGTCGAAGCGGTCGGCCACCGGCTTGCCGCGATAACCGCAAGCCTCGCCGCGATAATCGAACGGGCAGTAATCGTGCAGCATCAGCCGCGCCGGAATCACTGCCCCGTCCGCTTCCGATGGTGCCGCCAGCTCGAACTGCGCCGATTCGGCGGTAAGCGATACCATCCGCTCCACCAGATACTTGCTCACGATTTCCTGCGCCGGGTCGGCGTGCGGGTTGCCCAGCGCGAAGTTGGCGGCATCCAAAAAGCGGGCATACGTCTGCCGGCGCCACACTTCCGCGCCGATCAGCTGGCCGAACTGCTCGGATAAGCCGGTAACCGTGCCGTACACGTTGGCCAGCGTCACCTTGGGCCGGTTGCCCGCCCCTTGCCCGCTCGATTCGAAGCCGTCTGCCTGAATCGGCAAACCCTGATAAACCTGCCCCTTCCACACGATCGGCTGCGAGAGCTCGTTCAGCAGATTGCAGTAGCGCAGGATTTCGCCGCCCAACGGGCGCAAATCCAGCTCCCACAAATCCACCAACACGCCCTGATCCGCCACCGACAACGCCCGCAGCATCGGAATGGAGAGTTGTTTCATGCGCGGATTCATGCCAGCACCTCTTCAAACTGCCAACTGATCCGATACAGCCCGCCAATGTTTTTGACGGTGTACTCCTCCCCCACCTTCACTAGCAGCTTCTCCCCGCCTGGCGGCGTCCAGTGAAAAGATTCCACACCATTAGTGGAAGCGATAAAGGCTTCAATGGCGTCGATTTCCTCTTTCTCGCCAGTCTTCTGCAACTCCCACGTCCGCATTTTCGGGCGCAGCGAAAGCGCCTGCCGCTGCTCGTAGCCGTCGCCGAACTTCACCGTGCGCACAGCGAACTTATGTTTGGCGCTGTTGCCATCCAAATCAGGCACAAACTCAAACGTCCGTTTCGGCATTGTCCAATCCTTCTTTCACTTCGGTCTCGTCTTTCTGCATCACATCAAGGAATGCTGTGTCGAATATCGCCAATAAGTTCAATTCCCAGCGCTGCATTCGTTGCCCGGTTAGTCGGCAGTAGGCGTCTATTTCTCCCCAAGACAAGGGGCTGAGTCCCATCCCTGATTGCCTGGCACGGTTTAATTCAAAAAACCACGCCCAAACATGCGTAACTGCCGGCGGGATAACAGGCGGGTTATCCAAATCAGGCTTGCGGATACCTGTTTGCTGGTAAATCTGCTCCAGTGCCTGCCATGTGGACTGTTCACGGTCTTTGATAGGTTTATGCAGTTTGAAATAACGCCGCGCCTGTCTCTCCGCCTCGGCAATTACGCCTTGAAAAAATTTTGCTCTTCTGCCGCTTCGTCCATGATCTGCTTACGCAGCCAGGTATATTGCGACAGCACGGATTTAATGGCTTCAGCATCGCTTCCCACTTCTTTACCGTCGTCTTTCAGGCCGTCGAACGATACCGTCAGCACGCAGGCAGTCTCAATATCGCGGGCAATCGCCTGCTCCATTGTTTCTACCTCAGCCTTGCCGGTGCGCTGTTCTTTAGTTGCCTTCAACTGTGCTTCACGGGACAGTCGATTCATCAGGCGCAACATTTCGTCAGAACGCATACTGCGGATAGTGATGGTAAAACCCAGTTCCGCCCCAGTTGTCGGGTGCTTTGGGTGAAACTCGTGAGTTTCGTTGAAACGATCATTGGAAACGCCTTGCAGTTCCTTTAAATCCATGAATAAATCTCCTGAAATCAAAAATATAAAAGGCTGCCTGAAGTAGACAGCCCCAGCATCAACCCACCGTCAGCTTCGGCTTGCCGGACAGTCGGATGGTTACATCTCGGCTTACTACATCGGCCACGCCGGATACGTTCCATTTATTGGTTTTAACGCGCCCCATCACAAGGAAAACCGTGTTATCAGGGAACTTAACCTTAAACAAGCGCAGCTTCTTGTCTTCTGCCGCTTTAACGATCTCCTTTTGGCCGTTGTCGCTTGGCACATAATGGCCGGTGAAGGAAAATTCACCGGGGTCAGTCAATCCCAGTGCTGTTTCTTTAAAGCCTTCCGAAGCCAGCGTGGTAACATCCACTTCATCGGTCGATTCACCGCTGTAATCGATGGTTTTCGTGGTGTCGGCCAAATCGACATACGTTACCGGGGTTGCCCCGGTAGCAATATTGCCGGAAGTATCCTTCACTTCCTCTTTTGACATCTGCAGGGTCGTACCCTCTGCCAACATATATTTGGAACCCATATCCAATCTCCATAAAAAAGCCCGCCTACGCGGGGATAACGCCTGAAACAGGCTACCTGAAACTACTCAATTGCCAAATACAGCACACTTACCGCCACCGCATAGCGACCGTCCAGCATATAGCCCTTGCTGCGGCTTGGATGCTGGCGAATAGCCACCACGCCGAACTTGCCACCGCGCCGGAACAGGTTCATCAACTCCGCCGCGATTTCGTCCGCCTGCCCGGCACCGCTGTTTTGTGGCACATACACCGTGATTTGAAATATCCCGCTGTACTTGGCCGCATTAAGCGTGCCTTGCATCGTATCGGCCGGCAGAAGTGCGGTTTGCAGATACGCCCCGCTCGGCTGCCTGGTGTCGGTATTTTCCGGCACCAGCGGCAAGCGGTGTGATTGGGCATAGCCGGCCACCGCCTTTTCCAAGGCGCGGCGAATTTGCGCGGTTAAGTCCATTGTTTACCCTCCAGCCAGTTCTGCATATTGGTTACCGTAATCCGCACCATGCCTTGCGGCGCTTGGGTGGAGTAGCCATTGGCTGTGCGGCCGGTCGGGCGTTTCGGCGGATTGGGATACAGCCCGTATTCAATAATCGGCGCATATACCTTGTCTGTGGCGATATATACCACCTGCCCGGCTTTAGCTGTTACCGTCGAGCCGTTGAACGCAGTCGGCAGCACGCTGACTGACTGCGTCCAGCTGGCTTTCAGGTCGCCACTGTCTACCGGCGTTTGATCCAATAACCGGCGGTGGGTTTCCTGCACGATTTCATCCGCTGCCGCATCCAATTTCTGCCGCACTGCGTCCGCCCATGCGCTGATTTGGCTGCCGAAGCCGCTCATAACAACCCCCACAGCCAAACCAACAGCCATCCAAGCAAACCCAGCGGCAGCAATGCCAACGCAGCCACCAACAGAAACGCCAGCACCAACAGTAAAGCCATGCCCGCGATTTCCACCAGGCTAACCACAATCTGATTAAGTGCCTTCAACGTTTCCATCACTCCCTCCGTGCCTGCGCCTGATAAGCCGCTACTACAGAAGCCGGCTTGATAGGCATGACACTAACCACCCGCCAAGCCTCGCCGCCGCACTCCAAGAGGCAGCCGGTTTGCAGATTACAGGATGCAGTAGCCGTAACCAGCATATCGCCGGCCTGCACCAGATGTGATTCGCCACGCGAACTACCTAAGCTATTTAAAATACCGATATGCTTTTCGTTCAGATTGCCGAACACACATTTCCCAACATAGCTCTGCGTCTGCTGAACCGTGCGCGACGTTTCCACATCATAACGACTGCTGCTGACCGTAACCGTGCAATCCCGCCCAAAGTCGGCGATCACATCGGCAGCCACCGCTTCCAATCCTGCATAATCAAACATGACTACCCTCTCGGCATTGGCACCATGTGAACACCTTTGCGCGGTTCATACATCCCGTACAGCAAGGCTGCCACATAGTCGAAACGTTCCGTATTAGTGTTGCCTATCGCATAAGTAACCGCGATTTCACCAACCTTCACACTCTGCTGTCTCGGCTTCTCGTTGCTGTTCAGCTGCTGCTGCAAAGCCAGCTCACAGACTGCTTTCTGCACCTGCGGGTGTACCGGTTTTTCTCCACTCCGCATCGCCGCATTCAAGCCGTTTTTCAGCCTGAAATTAGCGTCCAAATAGTCAGATGCCGACACCAGCATCCGCTCTTTAGTCAGCTCATCCAACGCTGCCCATGCAGCGGCGGACTGCCGCATCTGATGGTAGCGGTCAGCATCGGCTACACCAACATAACTATCTGCCGGTACATTAAGCGCCATCTCCGCCGCCTTCTTTCTCAGCAGCCAGCGCCTGCTCTAACAAAGCCAGCAGATCGTCTTTCTTGGCTTTCTCATCAAATTCAATGCCTCGCGCCGTCAATTCCGCGCGCAATTCATCAACCTTCATTTGTTTAGGCGTGCTGGCAGGCGGAGTGGCATCCTGCTGTTCATCTGCAGGCTGATACTTGGCATCAATAATGCAATAGCCCTGCGCCAGCAGTTCGGCCTTGCGCTCAGGCGTTACCGGATGTGGTTCGTAGATAATCGGTCGTTCGCTCATAGTTCTCTCCAAAAAAGGGCGGCATAAGCCGCCCTGATCAGGTTACTTGGTTACTACCAATACGCCGGCAGTGTCTTTGTTGCTGGTCGCCACTTTATCCCAGTTGGTACCGGTGCCAAGTTTGACGTCATTCGGGGATTTGCCACCATTGGCCATATCCCAAGCATAGCCTTTCAGCGCCACGCCGTAAGACCATTCGGCCTGATACACTGCGCCGAGATTTTCCTTGCCGGTTACAGGTTGGATGACGGCGTTGAAATCGTTGCTGTCGTTTACCACGATGGCGTTTTCTACCAAGCCAAGTGTGTTGTACTTGGTACCACTACCACCGGATGAATCCGCCAGATCCGGCGCATCGGTCACCACAAATACCCGTCCGAACGGATCGCGTACCACGTTGATGCCTTCGTAAGTAAACAGGCGCTCGGCGTTGGTCAGCGCGTTGTCGTACAGGTTGTGAATTGTGGTGGAATGCAGAACCCACGCACGCAAGGCGCCGGAGCGGTCGCCCATCTTCGCTGCGCCCGCATTCAGAGCATTAAAGGTCGGCGCAGCAGAAGAGGCATCATGTTTCATGGCGGTATTGTTGCCAATGGCCGCAACAGCACAGCGAATAGCAGCATTCAGCATATCTGCCATCCGTGCCTTTGCCAACTGCTCGCCGATTTTGATTGCGGCCAGCTCAGGATTGCGCAGCGTCCAGTGGTATTGCCCCGGCTCGAACTCAATCGGCTCAGTACCGGCAGCCACTTTCACCGCTACATCCAACATTTCTTTCAGTCGTTTCGATGTCAGTGCGCCGCTGCCGTAAGCATCACGGCGGCGCACCAGCCCGCCGATAGCCTGGAAGGCAGCTTCGATAGAGAAATCGCCTTCAAATGGCTTATTCATCAGCACGATTGCCCCGCCGGAGGCTTCGTTGAATTTAGCAATGTCCTGATCGATGGTTTCGGTCATCACATCTCGGGTTTGGGCGTTAAACACCTGTAAATCAAAAGCCATTATGCTTTCCTTTCAATAAAAATTACTGTTTACCGTACTTGCCCTGCAAGAAAGCCACTTTTTCGGCATCGGTTTTGCAGTCGGCCAGCGAGCCCTTGCCGCTGCCGCCGCCTGTTGCCTGAGTTCCGCCGCCGGAGGACTGCGACCCTTTCAGGATGCTGTCCTTATTCGGATAGGCGTCAATCAAAGCTTCCAATGCTTCATCAAAATCAGCTTTCTCACCTGGGCGCGTACGGCTGAAAATATCGTTACCAGCCGCATCTTTCGCTACCACTTTGCCGTCTTCGGAAATGGCAAAATGCCTGCCGAAAAATGCTTGCGCCACATCAGACGGGATCGCCAGCTTGTCCGCGATCACTTTGGAACGAGCGAATGACCCGCCGATAAGTTCATTGTGGAACTGAGAGCGGATTTTGTCGGCCTCTGCGGTTGCTGCCGCCAGCTTCTCGTCATAGGTTTTAATGACCTCAGCCTTCAACTTTTCCACTTCGCCGGCATCCACCAGCTTTTTGTCGTCCAAGTTTTTGACCGTAGCTAGCGCCTTTTTGGCCGCCTCTGCATCTTCGATACCATCAAAGGCTTTCAGCTTGGCTTCCGCCGCTTCTTTCGCCTCGCGGTGGGTTTTGGCTTCTGCATTCAGGCTGGCGATCTTTGCCATCGCCCCCGGTGCATCAAATGGCACTTCCTTGCCGTCATCATGCACATACACTGGCTTGCCATCCTGCAATACCGCATTACCCTGTTCATCCAGTTTCAGTCTCACGTTTCATTACTCCATAAAAAAAGCGGCATCCGCCGCAGGCACCTGTGCATTTCCGTGCATCAGGCAAGATAAAGGCCGTTTTAATTCCCTTGAATCACAGGGAATTAAAACGGCCGCAAGCCCTAAAAGGGAACAACAAAAAGCCACTCCGCTGTTTGGAGTGGCTTTATTGGTTAAGCGCTACGCCTTGCCGTCATGTCGGCAATAATTTCACGAGCCTGCATGACTGATTGCTTCAAGTCTTCGCGCAATGATTGTATCTCGGACGGTGTCAGCACCTGAACGGGTGAACTGTTTATTGATATACCGCGCTTCCGATTCGGTGAGTTTTGAAAAGTCATAGCCAAATTGCTCCTGCCACCACGCTTCAAACTCCCTGCTAAGGGATTTGCGCAACTGGCCTAAAGTTGGTTTAGTGATAGTCAGTCTAGCAGAGTGCGGCTTACCCATCAAGGTAGTAGCACCCACCACAATACCGCCGCGACTTTCAATATACCCACGCAAATCAGCAATGGTTCCGCCTTGGGTAACAGCATCATCAATCAGCAGGTATTTCTGCCCCGTTGCAACCACGCCGTCGAAGCGCACCGATTTAACCAGGCGCTCAAAGCCATCCGCACCTGTTCGGCTGACTTTATCAGCCTGAACAATACCATATTCTATCGGCAGCCCGAAACGCTGCTCCAACCAGGCAGCATAAGCAACCGGCAGCTTATTGCGCCCGCTCATCTCGACCGCGTGGACAGGCAGCAGTCGCACATTCCGATGCGGGGTAAGCAATTTCCCAATTTCATTCAATGCGCCGTCGTTCAGGTAGTCATCAACCAAAGCCACTGCTTTCGCCAAATCACCGCCTTTAGCCGCCTGATAAAGCGGATGGCCTGAAATCGTGCTTTTGCTGTGCATCAGTACCACATCAGGGAAATTATTCCAGTCTGTACGCACACTGCCACCCGATATATTGGACGGGCTTATTTTATTGCCTGCCAGCCTGATGCGCAAATTCCCAGACAGGGCTGCATAGTTCCGTTGTTTCATCTCATTGAGCGTCATCGGCTGTAAGCCGCCGTTCCTCACCGCATCATGCAGGCTGACCGCACCATCATGCAGCATCTGCCCAATACCTTGGCCGAACTGCTCCTGCAGCTGCGACAGGGTGCGGCTTTTCACCCAGTCTTCGCCGCTGATGCCGTCAAATTCATCATCCAATGACATTACCCACACCAAACGGCTGCGGCAGTGAACGTGAACCGGCGGCACCTTGAAAACTAAATCATGCCCGATTGGAGTTTTCTGTTTATCCCACATCTTGCCGTGACGCAACAGGCACACACTACTGGTATGCGCATCCAATACAGAAATATGCCGCCATCCCTTAATCAAAGGGTTCACCATACCAACCCAATAGGCAGTTTGATTGACTACCGCGCCGATCCAAGTGGCCGTTGTGGCTTCGACGTATTGCCGCGCCCGTTTGAACAAGGCTGCTGTGTCCGTTACTGCTGCATCCAGCGCATCAGTGCGGATTTGCGACTTCAGCTTGCTGTACAAGTCATCCCGCTGCTTGGCGAACGCCTCAGCAACCGTCAGCCCGCCCACCAGCAGATTATGTAGCTCACGCCGACGATTTTCAGGCAGCCTACGCGGGGCGGGTAGATTATAGGCAGCTGCCGTCGCAGCCAGCCAAGCAAATAGCCATTCTGCCTCATCATCCACCACTTCGGCCGTGTTCAGGCTGCCTGAAGCTGTGTCGTAATCGCGGCGCAAGATTTCCTGAATCTCAACCAGCAGCGCCGCCATTCCCCGTTTTGACAGGGTATCCAAATCATACTGCCGCAGCTTGGCCTCGATTTCGCGTTGCATCCGCTCCAGCTGCTGCAACACTTCGCGCCGCACGCCGCGTTCGTAGCGCATCAGGTCGATTTGCCGCGTCAGCAGGTCATGCACTACTTGTTCGTTGATGTTCATTGCTTGGTTCCGCTTGTTGGTCGAACATCATCCCTGCCGGCTCGGCACTCTCAGCTTCCTGTTTCAGCCGCTCTTTTTCCGTAGCCCAATCGGCAATATCTGACACCACGCCGCGCCGTTTAGCTTCATCAAACAAGGTTTGATCGCTGATTGCTCCGGCAGTGTTCATTTTCAGCAGCACATCCAGGCTGGCAACGGGGTTGTAGTCAGCATCGATATTGCCGCTGATTTCCACCGCGCCGGCATCTTCAATCCCAGCCCAACGCCCCATCATATCCAACAGCCTGCCAATAGCGTCTTCCAGTAGGTTGGCATAATGGCGTAGTAGGCTGATTTCTTTGCCTTGCTCATCTCGTGCCTGGCTATCAGTTAAAGCCAGCTTAGTGCGGGTCAGCAATTTTGCCCCAGCTGCCTGCATATCCGCCTCCAGCTTCTCCAGCGCATTCACGCCGGCCGCGATGGCCGCGCCGGAATGCTCGACATATTGCAGCACACCGTCTTTACCCAGCGTAATCATGTTGCCTGCCGCCGCCGCTACGGAAGCCACATCCTCTTCCCCGCTGTAGGCCAACAACGGCACACGCACATAATGCACGATATTGTCCTGGTCGCTCTGGCTCTGCCAATGCTTCACGTTCAAATGCGCCAATTCCAACAAAGGAGGGCGTCCGGTAAAGAAGCCTGTCTTTTCCGGAGCCAATTCCACTACCGGCACATAATCCAGCGGATTACCGCCACGCTGCATCAAGTTCTCCTCATGCAGCGCCCATGCGCCGTTATCGTCCTTGCGATAACGTCTTACCAACCCAGGCTCCAGTACATTGACCTGTTCAATCGTCTTCTCGCCAAAATCACCATCCGGCACTACGATTGACTGCTGATAACGGAACTGTGTACATACCGGCACACCGTGGCGCATCTCGCTACGCCAACCAAGCACATCAGCATTACGGATCAGCACCAGATATGGACGCAACCCTTGCGCCTTATCATCAGCCAGCGTCCGGTTACCTTCCGCACTTGGGAAATCCACCAGCACATAAGACGAGCCGAAGGCCAGTGCATCGGCAAACCATGCCGAGCAAAACACCGATAGATTATTGTTCTGTAAATCCACATTATCCAGCAGCGGCTTCAGGCTGCCTGAAACTTTGTCGGTATCGACGTCTTTAAAAAACACACGACCGACCATCTGCCCAATCGTCTCACGCATTACCGGCAGCAGGGTAGAAGACTGTAAACGCAGTTTGTAGCTTTCCTCCGATTCTTGCGGCCATTGCGGCAGATACGACTTGCCGGCGGCGCGCATCGCATTCGTTCCGCCCAACAGTGCGGCAATTACGGCATTGCCAGCGCGCATATTGGCTACCGTGCCGGATCTTGCAAACACATTACTCATGATTCAACCCAACAAAAAAGCCGCCTTAGGCAGCCTCACAGTAAAAAATCCCTGCGCGATATTTCGCCGCGCCGTTTCATCAATGGCTCCAGGGCATAGCGCACCGCATCGATGTAATGGTTATTCTCGTCCAGCACCACCGGCAGCACATCGCCACTCAACCTGTCCGTCTTGTAGCTGTACAGCTTAAATTCCCGCAGCGTGGCCGCCGCATCAGGGTGAATGAATACCAGCTTGAACGACTTGATAAACTCGATACCATCTTCCACGCTGCCTTTACCTTTCTGCACCCCAGTAATACGGGGCAAGCCGTGGCGTTTCAAGTAGCTGATGGATTCAGGCCGTGCGCTGTCTGCGCGTACCACATATTTTTCAATGCCCGGCAGGTGTTTCCGCAGCATAGGCGCGGTATCGTCCAGTTCCAGCCCGATTTTGCCGTAGTCCTGCTCAATATACAGACAGCCGTCATATATCCAGCATTTAACCGCTGCCGTTGGGTCTTGGGAGAATCCGAAGTCCAGCCCGAAATATGGGCCATCCCACTCTTCGCGCGGCGTGAAGGCTTTCTCTTCATACTTGCCACGGAAAATCTGCGCATCTGACATTTGCAGATACGCGCCTTCCCAAATCCAGCGGTAGCTTGCCTCGTCTAAACGGGCTTTATCCGCCAGCCGCTCCTGCTCCAACACCTCAGGAAACCACGGGTTGTCGCAGTAGTTCACTTCCACTGAGATGCCGTTGTCGCCGATATGCTTGCGGAAACGCAAATCCGTTGGGCTACCTTCAGTCTCCGGATTCCACGTTACCCAAACTTCCGAATCATGCTCACGCACTGTAGGCAGAAGCTTTTGCCACGCCATCTCCGACACACTCTCTGCCTCATCTGCCCAAGCCAGCAAGATGCGGGCTTTTGATTTCAGGCTGTCTAAGTTGTATCGTAGGCCGGCAAACAGGTAATTGATGCGCCGGTCGCGCGAACGGATATACTTGTCGCCGATTTCGTAGTAATTTGCCAACCACGGCACGGAGCGAATCGCCTCTTTCACTTCCTCAAGGCTTGAATCAGCCAGCGAGTTCACAAACTCACGGCCGCACAATATCGCCCCATTTAATCCAGCCTGACCGCATTGGTAGCCACGGACTGCCGTCATCAAGGCAAAACTGCGGGTTTTACCCGAACCGCGCCCGCCGTAAGCACAACGATAGCGCTTTTTCCCTGCAAACACCGGAATCAGCTTCGGCGGCAACTCAATCTGCACTCTCGTCATCTTGTTTCACAACAGGGGCTACCAGCTCAATCACATGCGGCATAAACACCGCGCCGGATTCCTTGGCCGCCAGTTTCAATTCATAATCTAATTGGGCAGACAGCAGCCGCTGCCGCGTTGCCGTCAGCGATTCAATCCTGCTAAGCAAGCGCTGGATGATTGCTTCATAATCGCGTTTAGCATAGGTCTTCTGCCGCACCGGGCTGACTTCATCATCTTCAACCGGCACCCCACCAATAACAGCCGGGGCTTCTACCACCTGTTTCAATTCAAGCGTTTCATCAGTCTGCTCTGCTTCCAGTTTCAGCGCCCGATTCAGCCTAATTTTGCATAACCTGAGTTCGGCATCAATACTCTCCAACTCCAAACCATCAGCCAACGCTTTTTCTTCATCCGTGTAGTAGGATGAATAAAGCGCACCGCAAGAAACCTTGTTTTTATTCCCCTTCGGTGCGCCTTTGTTTGTTCCACCGTGCATCCGGCATCTGCCGTTAGTCATGGCCTTTGCTTTACACGGTGCGCCCGAACGGGTTTTCGCTCCACATAAAGCCATTGATCCACCTTATTGCATGAGATTGATTTTTCAAAACCCGTTATGAACCGCTAGTGCGGCCACGGAATGCACTCACTGCCCTGCGCACTAGATTTCTAGCACCACGGGCAACACGTCCGATTACTCCACGCATATTCCCTCCTAGCTTCCGCTTGTGCGGCTCACTGACGGGCTGCCGGCAAACCTGAAAGTGCGGGATGTATTGGCACCACCATATCTACCGCCGCTGGCTGCCATTCGCCCACGAATCACAAAACCACGCATAACAACCTCCATAAACAAAAGGCCAAACAAAAAGGCCGCGATCAAGCGGCCTTACTCACTACACAATCCATCAATCGACAAACTGTGCATAATCCTTGTCAATTTTACCTTCAGCCCGATACGGCACATCCGCTGCCGGGAGCTCTATTCCCATCTTCTCTGCCAGCAGTCGGCCATCAATGTACTTGTCGCCATGCGCTAGCAAATCAAGCGCCTTTAAAAACGCCTCTTTCTGCTCCCGCGTTTGGAAGCAGGCTGCGAACCAGTATTCACTGTCAGTTGCCAGTTCGAACCGGTTATTTTCATTTTTAATGCGGTTACGGAAACCTTTTTGCACCGCATCTAAATCCGCCCGGCTATCCACCTCGGGGTTGCCGGTAATCTCTGGCATAACCACAGTCGGCTGCTTCGCCCGCTTGTGCTTGGCTACTGCATGCTTCGCTGCCTGTTTGGCCGCTTCGATTTTTGCCTTAACGTCAATATTTGCCATTTGTGCACTCCCAGCGGAACACCTCTAAATCAGCCAGCGGAAATAACTCCAATATTTTTTGATAGTCTTTGGGATAATGTTTTTTAATCGGCAACAAAAACCGCAAATCAATCCCATCAAACGAGCGGCCGAATATCTTGTAATCGCTGCCAAGCCGCACATTGTGCTTTTTAAAGCACTCTATCAAGTCTGCTTTACGCCAGTCCCAAATCGGATGGTATTTAAGCTGCTTATAGCTGATGCTGCCATGTGTGTTGATGGCGATACGGCGCATAGGGCTATCTGCCGCACGCACCCCATCGGCTACCAATGTTTTTTTCGGCAGATTGTGCATTTGGCACATCGCTGCCTGTATATCGGGGTAGTCAAAATTCGGCAAACCGGCATCTTCGATCACCGCGCAATTTTGCGGTGGCTGAAACACAAAATTATTCAGCAGGCGGTGGACTGATGGATGTGGTAGTTGAGTGATTTTGGTCTCAAAAAACCGCTCATACATCGCAATCTGCTCATCCACAAACTCCAAACCCGGCACCAAGTAAAGGTAATACGGCACCACCTCTTCAAAGTGCTCACGGATAGCAAGCCAGGCAGCGATTGCATCTTTGCCGGTGCTAAAAGCCAGTAAAGTCTTTTTCTGCCGCTTTGCCACCTCGCGGATTGTATCTACACCAGATAGGGCAGCCATTGCCTTATCTCCTGAGTTATATTAACATAGCGGCAATTATATTGACTTTTTATCAACAATGCAAGCATGCAAACAACAATTAGATGCCCTTTTATTTGATGCCCATATGACCCGCGCAGACTTGGCGCGTGCCTTTGGTGTCGCTCCTGAATCTATCAGCCGCTGGAATACTCGCGGCATTCCACAATACGCCGTTGCCTACCTGAAACTCAAGGCTGAAAACATCTCTTTAAAAAAGCAACTTGGAGCGGATGGCGGGATTTGAACCCGCGCCGTCAGCTTGGAAGGCTGCTGCTCCACCTTTGAGCTACACCCGCATCTGGCAAAGCATCGAGGATTCGAACCCCGTCTTATGGCTTCGGATGCCATCGTGCTGCCGCTACACTAATGCCTTGGATAAAGCAAAAGCCCGAATGCAATTAAAGCACTCGGGCTGGGAATTCTATATCTTTTACCCACGGCAAAACCCCCGCATGGGTAACAATTGAATAATACCTGCTTCCTGACTGAGATGCAAGCATTTTTTATACAGCGGTACAGCAACAGTCAGCTACTGGTTTACAGTTGGATGTGGTTTGACGGGCAAAAGAAAAGCCCGCGCGGGGCGGACTGGGGTTATGGTGTTACGGTAATACATTGAATATAAATGAAATACTCTGTATTTTTACACTATTCTATATAGTCAAGTGAAATATGTGTAAAGGAAGTTGAATACTATGCGCCCATAGGCTATACTAGGGGTTAAGTGGATTGGGGGGTTCCCTGGTCGGCGTCATGGCTCCGGTTTTCGGGGCCTTTCGCTTTTTCTAGTGAGGGGAAAGTGGCTAGTCCATGTCCTAGATATTCTTCCCCTAGGCGTTGCTTATCTTGACAAAAGAACTTAGTCTTCAGTGTATTGAACGCTCTATTCTCTTTTTCATCTCCATCTATTAAATGCCTACCAATTGGCCGAGCCACAAGGTCTGCAAACTGTAAGCCAGTTGAATTAGTTTGCTTTGATTTAATCAAGATTTCAAATGGTAGAGGTATCTTGAACACATTATCGCCATCACAAATTCTTCTAAATTCAAGCTCTAAGTTCTTGTCTTCGTTATTCCCTCTAGATTCAAATACAATGAAAGTTTTTAGCTTTTCCTGTCTTTTCTCTATCATGAATCGATAAAGCCGCTCTAAGCATAAACCTAAAGCAATATTGTATGCACTGCTATATTGGTGCTTAGCAGGCATTCTATTTTTTAGAATAGCCCCTGATATAAGAACAAACTTACTCCCATCCATAAGTTTTTGCAAGTCAAGCATAAATTCATCTTCCTGCTCCTTTGTTGGGAAGGTAAACGGCTTTGTTTTCTTCCGAATCTCTTTTTCATGGAAAACAACCATATCATGCCCGAAGTGATTAAATTTCAAACTTTGAACTGCAGGGACAAGTGAGTCTGCATAGTAGCGTTTATGGAAAATACATAAGGCTAATACAAAAACTGGGTAGCCTGAATCTATGTTTTCTGACTTCAAATTAGAATCGCCACTTTCATCAACATATACAATATATTGGCTAAACTCCTTGTTATATATGCGCTCGGCAAAATCGAAAGATAATTGCGCCTGCTTTTCCGATTCGGTTAGCTCCTTTGGCGCAGTTATTGAAGCTGCCTTCTGTTTTGCATTCTCTTTGCTGTCAGCAGCCTTGTTCATATTTTCTCCATAGTCCAAAGCAAAGTTCTAGAGGTGGGACTAAATCCGTATTTTTCTCATCTATCGCCATGTTTTTTAACACCTCTTACCCGGGACTAAAACGCCATTATAACGCAGCCAGTCCTAATTACTATTAATCCAACACACTCCACCAAAACACGCGGCCTAATCCTCAATCAGCCCCTGCGGCAACACCCCACCCTGCCACAACACCTCGTAATCTCCTGCTTCGCCAGTAGCCTCGTCAAACTGCTGGGCTATCGCAATCGCTCCGGCCTTAGTCTCTGCCATCCTTCTTGCCCGGCTGATTGCCTGGTCTGCTGATGCGTACTGTATCGGCTGCTCGTTGAGCAGTTTGGTGGTGGTCTTGCCTTTTTTGACCTCATAGGAAAAGGCTTGGGCTATGTAGATGGTTTTCATGGCATCACCTCAATTTCTGTTCGAGCATCGGCACAAAAACATATTCCGATTCCGCATCTCGTACCTGCTCGATACTTACTGTGCCGCTTTCCAGTGTCGAGATAGCATCATCAATGGCCGCCGATGCGAATTTGTAACGTTCGTCCGGGGATTCTTGTTCAGCATAGGCTTGTTTCAGTTGTTGCAGTAATTGCAACATCTCGGGTCGGGTCATCATCTTTCCTTTCGTCTAACCGCCGCGCCATACCATGCGGCCTAATACCTGAAACTGCACATCGCTGCCGTTGGGTATCTCTATCGGATCATATTTCGGATTCCGGCTCACAAGCTGCACGGCATCCCCTGTATTGCGCAGCTCCTTGATGTATAGCTTGCCCTGGTAGCAGACCGCATAAACTTCCCCGTCTGCCGCCTCCGTATCGGAAGCATCGATAACAATCGTATCCCAGTGCATTAGCAGCGGTTCCATGCTGTCCCCGCGCACATACATCCCGCGCAGGTACTTCCGCTGCAAGCCTTTCACTTTAAGCCACCCAGGCCGAAACAGCAGCGGGTTGTCATCATTTTCCCTCTCAATCCACGTCGCATTGCCATTCCCGGCTGACAGCTTCACGTCATAAATCGGGATGCGGAAATAGGCATCGTTGTCCGGCGGATCATCAGACACCAGCACCCTTGAGCCGATAGGCGGAATTTCCGGGTTATCGCCATAGCGCAGCCATTCAACGCTGATTTTCAGCGCTTCGGCCAAATTCTCCCCGTCTTCGACATACGGCAGCTTTGTGCCGGTCAAATACTTTTCCAGCCGCTCTTTCGGCACAAACGATTTTTTGGCTACCTCATCCAGTGACAGCCCGCTTGCCTCTATCGATTGTTTCAGACGGGCGGCGAAGTCGGCGAAACGTGGCGGCGGCGTGGGAGCCACGTCACCCATACCAAAATGAGACGGGGAGACAACATCAGAAAAATACTCAACCAACTTTCCAAGATGCTCTTTCGCGATGCGCCCAGTCTGAATCCAACCAGTAACAGAAGGCGGTTTCACGCCAAACTCTCTAGCCACATCCGCCTTCTTCACACCTTTCATCCGAATGGCTTCATCAATAGCAGTTCCAAGTTCTTTTCCAGTAAGCATTTTAAATCCTTTTAGGCGTTGCCTAATCATATTTAAAGCGATAATAATTAGGCAATACCTTGCATATTATTAGGTAATACCTTAATATTACGGCATGAGATAAAGAGGTAACTAAATGACTACACCAATTGAGCGCGCAATCACACAGCTTGGCGGACTAAATGCCTTTGCTTTGGCAATCGGCGTGAAGCCGCCAACAGCAAGCGAGTGGCGCAAAAATATTCGCCCAATCCCACCTAAACGCTGCGTCATTATTGAGCGTTTAACCAACCACAAAGTAACCCGCCAAGAAATGCGCCCTGACGACTGGCACGAAATTTGGCCGGAGTTAGTGGAGCAACGTTATGAAGCGTGAGAAATGCACTGAAGAGGTCAAGCTCCATATCCCTCAAGCAATGAAAGACGACCTGAAAACGCTGGCTGCCCTTAACGGCTTCACTTCACTCAGCGCTTATATCCGCTATGTGCTGGATGGCCACGCGTATGGACATGTTAGCTCCATAAAAGACTTACTAACAGAGACAGTTAGGGACTAATAGGGGCGCAAATATTTTTGAGAAAGGAAAGAAGATGAAAGAAAAACTGGAACTTGAAGTGGTGTTGAAAGTGAAAGCGGATATCCAAGATGCTGCCGGATTATCCAAAGGCGACAAAGAGGATCTGAAATTTGTGGCTAGGCATCTTGCTCGGGAAATGGACACTTGTCCCGGTTGCCTCGGCGCAACCGTTAAAGAGCTTGAGAACGAGCTGCGCCGAATTAATGCGCTGCCGACTATAGATTGAACGTCCTAATCCCGACAGATCCTGGCGGATTGCGCCTGCCGTCTTCTTCTAGGATTTTTTCGGCTACATTGAACAGATATTCAACCTGTTTATTTAGCGTTTCATGGGCTTCTCTGCCGGACAGCAAAGTAGCGGCGAGTTGGAGAGATTCCAAATGAGTAAGGCGGGACATGATTTTACCTTTCGTGGTCGGTTGTTGGGGAACAGCCATTTTACCACGGCAGACAAAGCGGACAGACGCTTGGCAGCCCGGACAGACGGGCAAAAGAAAGCCCGCCGAAGCTGGCGGGCAAAGGAATATTAACAGAATATAAGGAGGCTTAATTATGACAAATAAAACAACACAAAGCAATCAGATTTTGGAATACATGCGCCAAGGCAACAGCATCACGCCGCTGGAAGCACTGAACCTGTTCGGCTGTATGCGCTTGGGTGCGCGGATTTATGACTTATCGCAGGCCGGCCACGTTATCCACCGCGAGATGGTGCATGACCAAAGAACGGGCAAGAAATACGCCAGTTACCGACTATTGGAGGCAAGCCATGCGTGAATGGTTTTGGAATTGGGCGTTTGCCCGTGCGTTGGATTTAACTGAATTTTGTGAGCGCCGAATGATGGCGGTAGTGAGGAACAGGAAATGAGCAGTTTGTTGATACACGATTATCCCCTGATGGTATCGCCCAAGCTGGCGGCACGCATCGGGCTGTATGAGGCGCACTTCCTGCAACAGATTCATTGGCTGTGCGAGAAATCCAAAAACATCCGCGACGGCAAAGCGTGGGTGTACAACACCTACGAACAATGGCTGGAGCATTTCCCGTTTATGGAGAAACAGCAGATAGGGCGCATTGTTCGCAAGCTGGAGAAGATGGGCGTACTGGTAACGACCGACGAATACAACCGGCACGGGTTGGATAACACCAAATGGTATCGCGTGAACTACGCTTCGCCGATTTTGGATTTCTCCGCCGAGGCTGCCGAAGATTCATCCGTGAACCACGAAGATTCAAATTTGAACGCCGAAGATTCATCCGTGAACTCTATGGATTCATCCGTGAACGCAGGGAGTTCAAATTTGAACCCACAATTACCAGAGACTTTCCACAAAGACTTACCCATAGACTTTCTACAGGATGGCGACGGGGATTCCCCCGCCGCTGCCGAGCCTGAATTTCAGCTGGCCGAAATCAAAACCGCCAAGCTTGCAAAACCAAAAAAACAAGCCGACCCGGACAACGTGGCAACTTGGCAAGCCTACGCTAGGGCTTACCGCGAACGTTACGGGGTATTGCCTGCCTCGAATGCCAAAACACGCGGGCAGACTGCGCAACTGGTGCGCTTCGTTGGCAGGGAGATTGCCCCGCATCTGGCGGCCTACTTCGTTTCCCACAATAACCGCTGGTTTGTGCAATCCCGCCACGAAATCGGCTGCCTGCTTCGGGCTTACCAGCAGGTGCTGACCGATATGCAGCGCGGCGAACAGATGACCCAAGCCAAAGCGCAGCAGGCCGAACGCACGCAAGGCAACTTGGATGCGGTTATGCAATCCGATGACCTGGAAGCATGGGAACGTTATCAGCGCAAACAGCAGGGAGCAGCAGCATGAACCAACAGGAATTTCTGGCCAAACGCGCCGAACTGAAACGGGCGCTGGCTGTAACCGCCGAACTGACCGGCACCGCTTTGAGCGCGGCGGCTGTGGATGTGATGGTGGATGACTTGCAAACCTACGACACGGCAGCCGTGCTGTCCGCACTCAACCGCTGCCGCCGAGAACTGACCGGGCGTTTGAGTTTGGCGGCGATTTTGGAGCGTATCGATACCGGACTGCCGTCTGCCGATGAAGCATTCGGGATGCTAGCCGAAGGCTGGCGCAATGAAGAATTGACCGTGATTGTGCCGGAAATCGCCATGACGGCGGCGGGTAACGGGGCATGGGAACTGTTTGCCGCCGGAGACAAAACCGGTGCGCGTATGGCTTTCCGCGACAGCTATGCCCGGCTTGCTGCTGATGTGGTGGCCAGCGGGGGCAAGGTGGAATGGTTTGTGAGCCGTGGCTACAACCGCGAACATCAAGCTACCGCCATCATGGATGCGGTGCGCAAAGGCCGCCTGACTGCGGAACAGGCTTTGACCTGCCTGCCTTCCGAAGCGGCGGCAGAAAGGCATTTGCTGAAAACCGGCGAGCCGCTGCCTGCCCTGCCGGACGGCAACCCGTTCCGCCCGCAGATTGCCGCGCTGCTCGAGCGGCTGACGATGGAGGCGTGATATGGACAACTGCCTATCCTGCCGCCATTGGCAATTCAGCGTAATCGGCCATGACGGCAACCGAAGGCCGGGATGGCTGATTGCACACGGGCTGGCGGCTTGTGAACACGGCGAAACGTACCGCGCCTATCCGGCACGGCATGAATGCCACAACGGGCAATTCGAGGCGCTGCCGGAAGCGGATGTGAAGAGACGGATTGAGTGGTTTGAACGAAACAGGAAAGGAAATTGAAATGAGAAAAACACTGATTGCATTGGCGCTGTCAGCAGCCGCGAAGCTGAACCCCGACCGCCGCTTACCCGCCTCCGAAACCAATGCAGCAGGCTACCCGCGCTTCAACAACCTACGCACCGTGAACAGCTACGGGGAATTTACCTGGCACATCAAGCGTGAAAAAGGCCATCCGGTAGCCGTCATCAACCGCAGGGGGAAGCTGTATTGCCGACTGCTTGTATATGGCTGCTACGGGTATCAAAGCGTGCAAGACGAAATCGTCGAATTTATCCAAGACCGGCTGTGCTGTGAGGTAGGTAAATAAAAGAAGGGAAACAACATGGAATCCATTGATGAATTTTTAGAGCGTTACGAACGGGAGCACCTGATTATCCGCATCAACGGCGAGCCGAAAGGCAAAGGCCGTCCCCGCTTCACTAAGTCCGGCAGGGCATTCACGCCGAAAGCCACCCGCGATTATGAAAACGAGGTCAAGGCAGCCGCCATGAGAGCCGCCCTTATCCAGCGTTGGCTGAAGCCTGATGCCGATGCCCCGTTGCAGGTCGGCATTATCGCCCGGTTTGCCGTGCCGCAAAGCTGGAGCAAGAAAAAACGGCAGGCTGCATGGAGCGGTGAGATATATCCCACCGCCAAACCCGATGCCGACAATGTGGCGAAGCTGATTTGCGATGCCCTCAATGGTATCGCCTACCACGATGACAGCCGGATCACCACGCTAACCGTCCTCAAGCGCTACGCCGATAAAGAAGAATCGCCGTGCGTTATAGTGTGGGTAAGTCGGGATAAGACAGCAGCTATTACGGCGCAGCAGTCTTCTGCCGCCAATGAAGCGGAGGCAGCCTGAAATGCCAATCGCCGCCAGCATTGTCAAAACCACCGATGGCACGTTTATCCCCTGCACCGCCTACGATGCCGAAATCCTAGGCAGCCTGAAAGCCGGGAAGCCGTACAAGGTGGAAATCAAACGCGGTTCAGACCGCAGCTACCAGCACCACAAACTGTTTTTCGGCGGGCTGCTACCATTGGCCTATGAATACTGGCAACCGACCGGCGGCCTGACGGGGAAGGCAGAGCGCGATACCGTGAATTGGGTTATTCGCGACCTGTGCCGCCAATCCGGCGCGGATGAGAGCGTGCTGCTTGGCTATGCCGAAGACTCCCTGCGGCGGCTGGCCGAGAAACGAGCCGACAAATACGGGGCTGCCGCCCTGAGCCTAGAAGCGTTCCGCAAAGAGCTAACCATTCAGGCCGGATACTACGATGTTTACGAAACCCCGTGGGGCGTTCGTAAAGAAGCCAAGAGCATCAGCTTTGCCAGCATGAGCCAGGAAGAGTTCAACGCCTTTTACCAAAACTGTTTTCAGGTAGCCTGGAACATGATGCTGGCCGCCGTGTTTGATAGTGAAGAATCCGCCCAACAGGCGGCAGTACAAAAAATGATGGAGTTTGGAAGATGAAAAAAATCAATTGGATTACCGGCGGCACAATCAGTCTGTGGCTGGTTGCCGCCCACTTCAATCAGACCGCCCACGAATCGGTGCATTACTTCCTTTGGGTGCTCAACGTTGCCGCCTTGCTCGTGCTTCTGTTTTCCAAAGATTTGCAACAAGAAACCAAGGCTAAAGGCTTCCAACCCAGCGTTCTGTTTGATGCCGCATTCACTATTGCCAGTATTTTCTACGGCTGGCCGGTGCTGGTGGCGGTGCAGGCGTTCGTTATTGCGCTGTCTTTAAGCCTGATGTTTAGCAAGGAGGATAAAAATGAGCAAAATCCGTAAATCCGCGCGCGGCCAAGAGTGCCAAGTCCGCCTACCGGGCATCTGTAATGGCAATCCTGAAACAACCGTACTGGCGCATTACCGCATGGCCGGTGCGTGCGGCATGGGCATCAAGCCGCCCGATTTTATGGGCGCGTATGCCTGTAGTGCCTGCCACGACGAAATCGACCGCCGCACCCGCCATTTGGATGCGGAAACCGTCCGCTTGGCTTTTGCTGAAGGCGTAATGCGGACACAGCAAATCCTAGCCGATAAAGGGCTGCTGGAGGCGGCGTAATGGCACAAACCTACAGAGACCCAACATTTGACGAAGTAGCCCGCCGTGAAGCCCAACGGCAGCGCAAGGCAAAAATCCGGGCAAGCCGCTGGTATCGGGTAATGAAACGCCGCCGCATCAAGAAACTAATATCAAAACAGATGAACAGGAAATAGCATGAACAATTTAGAGCTGATGATTGATTACGCCCAGGCCTTCGAGCGCCGTTATCGTGATGTTCGCGCCCGCTCGCATTGTTTGAGCATCGAACACCGCTACCAAGGTGAGCCGCAACTGGAACAACAGCAAGAGAGCAAAACCGCATATCCATACGGCGAAGATGCCTTTTGGCTTGGCTTGACCGCATGGGGCAAAGTCCCGCAGGCTATGCAAAAGATGATTAAGGTATCGTTCGGCATGGGCGCAAAATCCCAGGCAGACTACGAAGAGCGGCTACAGCAGGCGTTTGCCATTCACGAGGAAAGAGTTGTTCACAGCCAAACCGACGCCGGCTTGATGTGCTGGTTGGATGAAATCCGTAAGCTGGCCGAGGAAGATTTCGAGCTGTTGTTTGAGAGGCTGTAAAACCGTATCGGCCACGTCCGGCATTAGCCATCATACGAACGGGAGTGATATACTCCCGTTTACTTTTATTAACAATTATTCAAGGGCAAATCATGGCAAAAATAGAAGTGCTGGCTGGAGACTTCCCGAAGGGGAAAGCTGATTTTAATCAGGTATGTATTACATTTAGAAAGGCGGGAAGAGTTTATTATATTGATGTTGAGTCGTACAACGAAGAGAGTGGTGGCGTGATAGAACTCCATCTATTTGATGGGAGGCGAATTCTAATCGCGAAGAATGATGTATTTGTTCGTATGCTGAAAACAGCCTTATTTGACGAGCCCCAAGATATAGAAATTCGGCGCCAAAGGTGGCAAGAACGGCAGTCAAAAGGGGGGACGAAAATTAGGCAACCGCTAACGTTGGGCAAAATACTGTCATGGGGTCTTGTTGCATTTTTTGGCCTTGGAATTTTAGGGAATTGTATAGGACCGCAGGATAGAGCAAATACCACAACTACAACGCCTACAGCCCAAGTAGCAGCTAATACTTCTCAGAATCAACCCAGTTCCGATGGTACAAATAAGGTCGAAAATCCTACTCCACCTGTAACTCCGTCAAAATGGCGCTATGGTCAGGATCAAGATGAAATGCGCAACCAGGCAACGTATTACGCCGTTCTTGAATCAAACAATACAGTCGATTTCGATTTTCCATATTCAGGCGGCTCCAGTTTATCAATACAGCTTAGACAAGACCCTAAATATGGCAAGGATGTGATATTCTCCATCAGCAAAGGCCAGATCCCTTGTTTTTCTGGTTGCAGGGCAAGCATCAAGTTTGATAATGGCCGCATCCAAACCTTTAATTTTACCGGCGCTGAAAACGGCCATGCGGATATTATTTTCTTATCCAATAACGTAGCAGGGTTTGTGAAACAATTGAGAAGCTCCAAGACTATGATGGTTGAAGTTGAGTTTTACAACGAAGGCCGCCGCCAGTTCCAATTTGATACATCAGGATTAGAGTGGAAACATTTTTAATTAAGTAGCAACACCCAGCCCGCCACGCGCGGGCTTTTTTGCCGCCTAAATTTTGAGTTTTGCCGACTTTCGCCGCTTTTTAGCGGCTTTTTTGTTGGCATTAGGCAAAGTATTAGGCGGATGATAAATATAAATTCACATTAAAAACAGATATATATTAAATATTGATTAAATAATTAGGTATTGCCTATTTACATTTAGTTAGATAATGCCTAATATACAGCCTAACGAAGCAACACCGCTCTTTAACAGATTAGGCAGCCCCCATGCGCAACAGTAGAGATGCTGTTGATGGCAGGCATGGACGCGCAGGGTATCAGGCGCGGCAAAAACGGGAGCAGGCGGTCAGGCCGCCGGATGGGGCAAAAACCCCACGGAACGAGAGATACATCGGCTACGCTGGCTAGATATTAAGCGACAGAGACTATTTATAGCAGCGGTTTAGACACCGAGCCGCTGCGGTTAAAGAGTTTTTGATAAGGAGGCACACCATGACCCCAAAGATTGAGCAGGCAGCCATGCTGCTTTTGATTGTGGCCGCCTGTATCGCGCAGGCAGTTTTATTGTTTCAGGTAGCCTGAAGGAGAGAGCAATCATGTACACCATCCAACCAAACTATGGCGGCATGCTGGGTAATTATCTAGACCGTATCAGCGCCGAGCAAAACGAAGAGAGCAGGCGGGAAGCTGAAGCCATACGGCTGGAGAAAGAATACCGCAGCGCCATCATCCGCGAATGGGCAGAGGTATCTGTTGCGGACGGTGAAGAAAACTACGACATCAACACCCAAGCCATATGGGAAGACCATATCGACTGGTTTTTACTTGAGCGCAACGAAGAGCGCCTGCCGCTCGATATACCCATGCCCACATGGGCAGAGTGCGTGGCAGTCCTTACCGCTAATTAACGGAGAACATCATGCAAAGCAATACAGATTGGAAGCGCGGCCGCACCATTAAGGTGCTGCAGCGCAGCATAAACCTTATCCAAGGCACAACGCTGGATGAAATCATAGACAGGCTAAGCCCGGAGGTACAGGCTGCAATCATCAAGCACATGATGGACAAAGCCAGCGACCTCATCCGCGAGGAAGAGGAAGAACAAGAGGAAGAACGGCGCGAGCGTGACCAACAGTTCATCAGCTTGGCAGCCAACCAATAGCCACAGCCAGCCGGTGGGCTGGCTATCTGAAATCAGAAAGGAATCATCATGAGAATCGGGAAGTTAAAAACAGCATGGACAATTATGCAAGTGCTGTATGTGCTTGACGAGCACAAACAAGACTACATCGACCAGCACGACTACTACAGGATTGGGGATTTTGAGAATGTTCGCGGCCATATCGAGCGCCAATTCAATGCCGCGAAGAGAGCCGGCGAAGATGCAGACAAATGCCTAAACCAAGCAAAACAGCGCGTAGTGAGCGCGTTGGGCGGAACGCAAAAGCAGTACATGGCATTTTCTTAAGGCCACGCAGTAAAGCGGCAACAGACCCCCAGCCGGCGGTGGGGCAAAACACCGGCAGCAGGCGGCGGTTGAACTCCTTGTAAGGGCAATCCCCCCCTCTAACTACCGCGCGCCTGCACCTTTACATAGGCAATTCTTGAAAATAGTTTAGCGATGCCGTATATTACTAGCCCAAGCAGGGGTTAGTAAAAATTACAAAACATCTCACGGGTATGTTGTTGGTGAAAGCAGCAACTTATATTTTTAACTTTAAAATAAGGAGCTTACCATGAAACATATTTACTCAGAGGGCTTTAATGGCTGGTAAATTAATACAACAAATCAAACGAGGAGGTTATTTGTCAGTAATTGCAATAACCTCCTTTTTGCTATCTGCTGGAACAATAATGTACTTACTTCGCCACACCATAAAGTTCCAACAATGGGGGACATCAGAGTGGTTAATGTTTTGGCAGTTATTGGTTATCCTAATAACCGCAGTCATCGCTCTAATTACAATTTTCATTGGTAAGCGAACATCCAAGCAACGTGCAACTCTAGATGTAATCCTTAATTATTATCAAGATACCAGATTGGTAACATCCCTTGAGCTAATCATAAAATATATCCGCGGAACAGCTGTGGATGATCATGGTGTCCCTATCAGCCTTTATGATATTTATCAGGATAAAGATAAAGCTTGGGATGAAGAAAAAGCCTGTTTGATGACCCTTATAAACCGGCATGAATTTTATGCTTGCGCAATCAATACAGGAGTTTTAGATGAGACGTTATTCAAACGAGTTCATTGCACAAATTTTATTAAACTATGGAACGCCGTCTCTCCTTTAGTAATGAAGATTCGTGAAGAAGAGAGAAAAGATACATTATTTATAGATTTAGAGATATTGGTATCTAGATGGAAGGCCAACCCGTTAAAAGCTGAAGACCTTTAAATTACCACATTAAATACTTTATCAAAAAAGCCCTGCGCCTTACGTAGGGCTTTTTTCATGGAGACAAAAAATGAAAACCCGCATCGCCGCTTGGATAGCGGCTATTTTTATGGGCGTGGCCTTTACCGCCATGCCCACCCTAGACAGCCAAGACCAGTATTTACAGACAACCCAAACAGAGACCGCCGCCGAACGGGTAGCCAAGCTAGACCGGGAAGCTGAACGAGAAGCCGCCGAACTGGCGCGGCAATACCAAGAGATGGACGACGCGCAGATTATGCGTGGGGTTGTTTATGAGCCGGAGGGAAGGTAATGCAAGTTATTACCCGATACAACAAGCCGCAAAAAGGCAAGGTAACCGTAAGCATAGAGAACCGCCGCAGAATTACCGGCTTGCTGCCGAATGAATGGCGAGCATGGACAGTCTATCGAACCAGGCTAGGCGGTATAGATGTGTACGAGGAAGAGATATTCCCCATCACCGAAACCGCCGCCATTACCGATTGTCAGAACAAATTTTACCAACAGATGAGCGAGCGCATCGAAGCCGGGCGGCGCAATTTAAACCACCTTCCCGCCGCCATCAAGCGGACAGGGAACAAACGGAAAGATTAGAAATGAGTAAAAGCCAAGAGTTAATTGCAAAGCAACACCCCGTCAGCGCGGGCGATATTCTGGGCATGGTTGCCGGCCTTGCCGCTGCCGCCATACACATTTACACCATCGACCCAACAAGCAAGCTTAGCCAACTGTTTGCCACCGAAGCCATCCCGCCCCTCCGACAGATAATTCTGCCGATTGCAGAGGAAGCAAACCAACTGGCCGCAGCAGACGATGCCGAAGCAGATGGCTTTCTAGAAGTCGTTACCGCAGCCATCTTACTACTAGACAAAGCCAATAAAAAAGCAATCGAGCTTGGCTTATCCGATGCAGTACCGCCGACCATCCAATAACCGGAGTTAAACCATGTGCAACCAGCTGATGTATTACACGCAGGTTTTGCAGCAACTACACCAACAGGAGTATGGAAATGAGCGAATTAAACGCCAAACTCAACCAAATCCAAACCCATCTCAACGCCCCCAAGGATGCGTGGAACGAATACAGCAAATACCACTACCGCAGCGCCGAGAGCATACTGCAAGCCGTCAAACCCATGCTGGCCGAAAGCAAACTGACACTAACCCTTTCTGACAGCATCGAAGCCGTCGGCAACCGCGTATACGTCAAAGCCACCGCCACCATCAGCGATGGCAGCCAAATCATCCAAACCACCGCTTATGCCCGCGAAGCCGAAACCCGCAAGGGCATGGACGACAGCCAGATTACCGGATCGGCCAGCAGCTACGCCCGCAAATACGCCCTGTGCGGCCTGTTCGCCATCGACGACAACAAAGATGCCGATGCAGCCCCGCGCCACGAAGAACCAGACCGCAAAGGAATCGACATTGAAGAGACCACCCGCGCCCTGCGGCAGGCGGCCAACCTAGACAACCTAAAGGCCATCTTCGGCCATGCTTGGACAGCCGCCACCAAAGAGCAGCAGCCCATCATCAAAGACATTTACGACCACCGCAAAGCAGATTTTGAAGCAGAACAGGAGGCAGCATGAGCGCCATTGCAGTAGCAGGCCGTTTCACAAAAGACGGCGAAATCCGTACCACTAAAAACGGGCATCACATCCTATCATTCGGCATCGCCGAAAACGTCTATATGAACGGCGAAGAGCAGGCGCAGTTTTTCAACTGCCAACTATTCGGCAATCGCGCCGAAAAGCTTGCCCCTTATATCAGGAAGGGCGGCGCGGCTACCGTATTTGGCAGCTTGCAAATCCGCAAATACACCGACCGCCAAGGCATCGAGCGGCAAAGCGTAGAAATCATAGTCGGCGATATTACCCTGCAAGGCAGCAGCACCGACCGGCAGCAGGCGCAGCCAAGGCAGCCGCCAGCACCACAGCAGAGCGATATAGATGACGATGTGCCTTATTAAATAGCAGAAGCACAGCCCTGTTTGCAAGCAGGGCTTTTTCTTTGGAGAACCCCCATGCAAGTAACCCTCTACCAATGCGCCGATGACATCCGTGCCGTTCTCGATGCCTATTTCGACAACGAAACCGAAGCCGCCGACACACTCGAAGCCGTTATCGGACAGTTTGAAGTTAAAGCCCAAGCCGTAACCGCCTATTGGCTGAACCAAGAAGCCCAAATAAGCATGCTCGACCAGCATATCAAAGCCATGCAGGAGAAAAAGAAAGCCCTGCAAAACCGACAGAGCAGGCTGAAAGAATACTTGGCTTTCAATATGCGGCGCACCGGCATCCGCGAAATCAAAGCTGACGATGGCACGTTTACCGCCAAGTTCCAAAAGAACCCGCCCGCCGTTACCGTCTATGATGAAAAACAGATACCGGGAAAATACTGGGTAGTAACAAAAGAAATCAGCAAGAGCGCCATCAAGGAAGCCATCAAAAGCGGCAAAGAAATCCCCGGCGCGAAGCTCGAAAGCAGCGAAAGCCTGCGCATCAAATAACGCCACCAGACAAACAGAGAACAGACATGCGATACCAACAATACATAGATGGCAAGTTATCCAGCAGGATGCCGGTTGGCATTCGGGCAGACTTGTCCGGCTACGACTTAAACCCACACCAAAAAGCACTAGCTGAATGGGCGCTACGCCGTGGCAAAGCAGCCATCTTCGCCGATACCGGGCTAGGCAAAACCCGCATGCAGTTGGCTTGGGCTGATACGCTGGTTAAATCAGTCGGCTGTCGGGTGCTAATCCTTGCCCCGCTATCTGTTGCTGTCCAAACCGCAGAAGAAGCGAAGAGCATCGGCATTGATATAACCCTATGCCGCGAGCCTGAAGATGTAGCCAGCGGCATCAATATCACGAACTACGAGCGGCTGCACAAGTTTGATGCCCACAAATTCGATGCGGTGGTATTAGATGAATCCAGTATCATCAAACACCACACCGCCAAAACATTCAGCCAGCTAACGGAAGCGTTTGCCCATTGCGATTACAAGCTATGCGCCACCGCTACCCCCAGCCCGAACGATTACACCGAGCTAGGCACACATGCAGAGTTTCTAGGTATCTGCACCCGTGCCGAAATGTTGGCGGAATACTTCGTGCATGATGCCGCCAAAACGCAAGATTGGCGGCTGAAAGGCCACGCCAAGGCAGTCTTTTGGCGCTGGGTATCCTCATGGGGCGCAATGGTTCGCAAGCCTTCAGATTTAGGCTTTGACGATGGGGCGTACAACCTGCCGCCGCTGCACATCCAACAGCACACCGTACTATCTGACATCGACCACGCTAATGAGCGTGGCTTTTTATTCCCGGTAGAAGCTACCGAAATGCAGGATAGACGAGATGCCCGCCGCCGTTCCATTACTCAACGGGTGGCGGAGTGCATCCGGCTTGTGCAGGCTTCAGATGAAAAGTGGCTGGTTTGGTGCGACCTGAATGCCGAACAGGATGCCTTAGAAGCCGCCTTCCAACAGGCCGGCATTAGCGTGGCATCTATTCGCGGCAGCACCGAGCTAGAAGATAGGCTGGAACTGGAACAGTCATGGCGTTTGGGAGATGTGCAAGTACTGCTGTCAAAAGGCAGCATCTTCGGTTTCGGTATGAACTGGCAGCATTGCCGGAATATGGCCTTTGTTGGCGTAACCGACAGCTACGAAGCCTATTACCAATCCGTGCGCCGCTGCTGGCGCTTTGGGCAAAGCAAAGAAGTCTTTGTGCATATCATCGCCAGCGAAGAAGAAGGCAGTGTGGTAGCCAACATCAAACGAAAAGAACGGGATGCACAAGCAATGGCGGATGAGCTTTCTGCCGCCACCGGCCAAGCTGTTAGAGATTCCGTTATCGGACAACAGCGCATTTTCAACCCATACCAGCGCAATGAAGCAATGCAGTTGCCAAGCTGGTTAATTAGCGAGAAAACATCATGGACATCATCAAACAACAATCAGGCGAAAACTGGAACTTATACAACGGCGACTGTGTAGAAGTCGTGAGCGGGCTGCCGGATAGTTCTATCGACTATTCCATTTTCAGCCCGCCTTTCGCCAGCCTGTACACCTACAGCAACAGCCCGCGCGATATGGGGAACTGCCGAACGGATGCAGAGTTTTTCGAACATTTTTCCTTTCTTGTGGCCGAACTGGCTCGCGTGATGAAGCCGGGCAGAAATGTTTCATTTCACTGCATGCAGCTACCCACCAGCAAAGAGAGAGACGGCTATATCGGGCTGAAGGACTTTCGCGGCGAACTAATCCGCTGCTTCCAGCAGCACGGCTTTATCTATGCCAGTGAAGTGGTGATTTGGAAAGACCCAGTAACCGCCATGCAGCGCACCAAAGCCCTAGGCTTACTGCATAAAACCGTGCGCACTAATGCCAGCATGTGCCGGCAGGGCATCCCTGATTACCTGATTACCATGCGAGCGCCAGGCGAAGTAACCGACAAAGTAACCCACGACCCCGCACAATATCCAGTCGATAAATGGCAGAAAGCCGCCAGCCCGGTATGGATGGACATTGACCCATCTGACACACTGCAATATCGCAGCGCAAGAGAGCATGACGATGAAAGGCATATCTGCCCACTGCAATTAGATGTAATCCGCAGGGGCGTGGACTTATGGACAAACCCCGGCGATATCGTGCTATCCCCATTTGCCGGCATTGGTTCAGAAGGATTTGTGGCCTTAGAGATGGGGCGCAGGTTTATCGGCGCGGAATTAAAAGAAAGCTATTTCAATCAGGCTGTGCAGAATTTAGCCAACGCATCCAAACAGGGCGATTTATTCGTAGCATAAGGAGCAACCATGACCCATCAATTTAAATTTGGCGACCGCGCGTTATGGAACGACAAACAATTTGTTTATCTGCACCAAGACGAAATCCATTCCGAAGCAGGCTGGGTAGTCAGCGACGGCGGCTGCCAATATCTCGTCGCCCACATCGTCCTGCAAGCCGTCCCCCACCCCGACACCGAGCGCATTGACTGGCTGGCCGCCCAAGATGACATCGACATCACACTAGGCAACACCGTCCAACTAAAACCCTGCCTGCGGGCGCATATCGATGCCGCCATGCAGGAGCAGGCAGCAGAAGCAAAGGAATAATCATGACCCAAACATTTACCCAAATCCGCGAATGGGCAGAAGCCCGTAACCTTATCGCAGGCAGCGACAGTTTCCGACAGCTTGCGAAACTCGTAGAAGAGACTGGCGAACTAGCCGCCGATATTTCCCGTGGCCGCCCGCGCCGCTGTATCGCTGACAGCATCGGCGATTGTGTAGTCGTGCTAACCATCCTGGCCGCACAGAACGGCTTGCAGATAGAAGACTGTATCGCCCAAGCCTATGACGAAATCAAAGAGCGCAAGGGCGTGATGAAAGATGGCGTGTTTGTGAAAGAGGAAGATGCCACCACAAACCCCGCCGCGTAATGCGGCTTTAATTTTGGGAGATTGAGACGTGAGCCGAAACCGAAAACGGAAACCGTCTAAGCCCTATCGCGGCTACTGCACCTTCCCATTGGTGGGCGCAGATACCTATGACGAGTTTCAGCAGACGTCGGAGATGTTCGGCGACTTTGCCGACCCTGCGAAGCGTAAGCGCATCTTTGACAAGCCCAGAAAGTACCGGTTTGAAATATGGCTGAAGCTGGTGGGCAAGCCGGAGTACGAAATCCGCGAAGCCAAGATAACGAGCGAAGGCGTAACCCGTGAAAACCTTAGCCGGATATTGTACGAAGTAGCCATGCAAGGGCTACAGGATTTGGACGGGCTGGAAGAAGTGGACGGCGAACAGTCCATCATCAAGATTATTATTTGAAAGGGGAAACATGACCGACACCTTTTTAACCCGCGAAGAAATCATCGAACTAACCAGCCGCAAACAACCGAAAAAACAGGCCGAAACCCTGCGCAAAAACGGCATTCCGTTTTTTACCAATGCCGCAGGCTACCCTGTTGTCAGCCGCAGCGTGCTGGAAGGTAAACCGCAAAAACATAAGCCGGACAAGCCCAGGTGGCAGCCGGCAGTTTAGGAGGGAATAATCATGGGCAGGAAACGGAGCGCCAACAGCAACCTGCCGGATAGAATGCTGGCGCGCAAACGCACCCGAAAAAACGGCAAGACCACCGTCTATTACTACTACGACGGGCGGGAAGGCGGGCGGCGCAAAGAAATCCCGCTTGGCACGGACTACATTGCCGCAGTCCAAGAGTGGAGCAAACTCGAAGCAGCCAAACTGCCCAAGTCCGCCCGTGTTACCTTCCCCGTTGCGGCCGAACGCTACCTGCAAAATATCATCAGCCACCGCAGCCGCAACACCATTTCCAGCGCCAACAACGCCGTGCGCAAGCTGTCTAAGTTTTTCGGCGGGGAGAACCCGGCGCCATTGGATGAAATCGAACCGGCACACGTCCGCCGTTATCTCGACTGGCGCAAAGACACACCCGGCGGAGCTAACAACGAAATCGGTTATCTCAGCGCCATCTTTAACTATGCCAGAGAGCAGGGCTGGACAAGCAAAGAAAACCCCTGCCGCAACGTCAAGAAGCATAGTAAGAAGCGCCGTGAGGTTTATATTGAGGATTACCTGTATCAGGCCGTCTATCAGGCCGCCAGCCAGCAGATGCGCGATTTAATGGATATTGCCTACATCACCGGCCAGCGCCCTGTTGATATAGTCGGCATTCACAGCAGCCACATCCACGAAGGCATCCTACATATCAGCCAGCAGAAAACAGGCGCTAAGCTACGCTTTGAAATCAGCGGCAAGCTCAAAGAAATCATCGACCGTATCCACCAAGATAACGGCTACCTGTTTCTCAACAGCCACGGAAAACCGTTGTCCCGCGCCGCCCTAAGCAGGCAATTTTTAGAGTTGAGAAAAACCGTCATGCAGCAGCGGCCGGAACTGGCCGAAGAGTTGTCCGCATTCCAATTCCGCGACTTGAGAGCTAAAGCCGCCACGGACATTTACCTGGCTGCCGACACCCGCAGCGCTTCCGACCAACTTGGCCACACCTCTGAGCAGATGACAAAAATCTATATCCGGCGCGGTAAAATTCTCAAGCCGCTGAAATAGCGTTTTGCGGAACGCCGCTAAAAATTGCGGAAATATAACGGCTGCCAAAAGATGAATTATGCTTATGCAATATATATTTATCTATGGCAGCCATCTTGATGATTGATTATTTCATAAAATATGCCTCTGCGGGTGGCGGCTGTCCAAGCGCCGGGCTTGGGCTTATAATCCGCCCCATTGCCCGGCCGCGTGGCCTGTGGCGGAAAGGAAGAAGGTTATGGAAGAAATCAATCAGAGAATCAGCTATTTGGAAGAAAGCTGCGAGGCTTTGCGCGTGCAAAACTTGGTATTGGGCAGCGCGTTGAAAAGCCTGCTGCGCAGCCTGCCGCCGGATATGGCGCAAGATGTGCTGGAGGCAGTGCGTGCGGGCTTTGATGATGAACTGGCGCGGCTGGAATATTCCGACAGCGCACAAAGCGAGCTGTTCCACGATGCAACTTATGCCTTTTTTGGCGAGAAGAATTACTGACTAAATCAGGTGTCGTGAATTAGATTTAAATCGAGATAAGGCGGCTGACCGCAGATAATACAGTCGGGCCAATGTAGTATCGGTTTAAATTTCGTTTGCTAAAACACAGGAGAAAACCATGCACACACTTTGCAAACTGCCCTTTTTCGGCGTGGCGGAGGTAAGTGGCGCGGATGCTGCCGAATTTCTGCACAGCCAGCTTTCCAACCACATTTTAGATTTGCAGCCGGGCGAGGCTTGTTTCGCCACTTACAATTCGCCGCGCGGGCGGGTGTTAGCCAATATGCTGGTGTTGCGCCGTGCCGACCGTTTTCTGCTGGTGATGGCGGCGGATTTGCTGGAAGCCACGATAAAGCGGCTGCGGATGTTTGTGCTACGCAGCAAAACGGTGTTCCACACCGACAGCGCCTGGCAGGTGTACGGCCAAAGCGGTGCGGATACGGGCACCGATGCCGCCGCGCTCAAGTTTGCCGCCGAAGAAGGCGAGAATGGGCTGATTACGTTGGCTTTGGCTGGGGGTAACCGCATCTTGCTCAGCTCCGTGCCGCTGCCCGATGCCGACCACCCTGCCGCTGCCGAAGCCTGGCAGGCCGCCGAAATTTTGCAGGGGCGGCCGTGGATTTCGCAGCCCACCGTGGAAAGCTGTGTGGCGCAAATGCTGAATCAGCACCTGCTCGGCGGCGTGCATTTCAAAAAAGGCTGCTATCCGGGGCAGGAAATCATCGCCCGCGCGCAGTATCGCGGCCAAGTACGGCGCGGCATGGCGGTGTGCCGCAGTGCCCAACCTGTAGCCGTTGGCAGCAAGGTGGAGGCCGATGGCGAGGAAGTGGGCATTGTGATTAACAGTGCGGCGCACGATGGGGCTTTTGTGCTGCTGGCGGTTATCAAACATGGAGCGGCAGGTAAGGCTTTGCAGGCCGACAGTCAGGATTTACAAACGCTGAAGTTGTTGTTTGAAACGCAGGCGGATTGACCGGCTGGCCGCATAAGGAGAAACAGGCTACCTGAAAGTTTTCAGGTAGCCTGTTGTGTTACTGCTTTGCCTAACTGCAAAGCAAACGTGTGTCAGCCAGATCGGTTAAGGAACGATTTTCCGTGTGCCGAACGCGCCGGTGTACTCGCCTTGTTTGTGGTAGGTGCCGCCCATTTCGTCGGCATGGCCGCCATAGAAGTGGCCGCTGAATTCCGCGCCGGAGTTGGCCGTACCGCTAAAGCTGTTGCCGTTAATGATGCCGTTGTCCAATACAACTTCTGCGTTGTTGGCGGGAGTAAGCGTGCCATTGATGAGGCGGTTGCCGAAATCGACAGTGAAGTTGGCGGCGCCTGTTTCAACCTGGCCGCCGGGCTGGTTGGACATGGCGGCGTGAACAACATTGCCGTCATAATTGAAGACGCCGACGGTGGGCATGTCGTTGGCTGAGGTCACGATGCCTTGTGAAAACATATAGCCCTTGGCATTGGTTCCTTCACGGACATAGCCATAGCTGGATTGCGTCATCACTTGCCCTACGCGAGCGGTGTTTTGTACCTGCATATTGAGCAGACCGCCGACAACCATGTTGGGAGGGATAATGTTCAGCTCTTGGCCATCTACCTTCAGCACGCCAAAGTTTTGCTGGGTGAAGGACAGAGCCTGCTCGCCGATGCGTTGATAGCCGTCGGCCGACAGGGTGATGACCTTGCCGGTACGCTGATTGGCGGGAGGCGGGGGAGGATTGCCGCCGCCCGGATTGGGATCGTCGGGATTGATCGGATTGTTGGGGTTGGGGCCGTTGCGACCGTTGTCGATCGGGCTGCCGCCGCCACCGCTGCCGCAAGCAGCCAAGCCAAGGGCGGTGATGGCGATGGCCAGTAGGGTTTGTGCTTTCATTCTTATTCCTTGTGTTGAGAAGGTTCTCGGCCTGCTGATCGGGTAACGCATGTCGCGATGGTCGGCGTGACCGTAGAACGTTAAGTAAAAAAGGCCGCGATTCTAGCATAAATATGGGGTTGGCCCAATTCAGTCGGCTTGTGTGCTTATCAGGCGGAGGGCTTTCAGGTAGCCTTGCTGGCTGGTGACGAGGCCGATGAATTCGCGGTTGGCGGCGTAGATGCGCAGGGGGGTGTTTTCTGGCAGCTCCGGCGGGGCGGCAGGGGTTTGGCCGAAGCGCAGGGCGCGGATGGTTGGTTCGCTGGCGGTGTGCTGCGGCAGATGTTGCACCAATGCATCACAGGGCAGCAGCAAGGCATCGCGCTGCTCTTCGGTGAGCGCGGCAAGGCTTTCGATGCTGTGGCTGTGTTCGATTTGGAAGCCGGCGGTGGCGGTACGGCGCAGGGCGGAGAGATGGGCCAGGGTGTTGGCGCTTTTGGCAATGTCTTCGGCGAGGGTGCGGATGTAGGTGCCTTTGCTGCATTGCACGCTGATTTGGGCTTCGGGGAGTTGGAAGCGGAGGATTTGGATGTCGTGGATATGGATGTTGCGGGGCTGGCGTTGGATATCGATGCCTTGGCGGGCGTATTGATAGAGGGGTTTGCCTTGGTGCTTGAGGGCGGAATACATGGGGGGCAGCTGCTGCTGTGCGCCGAGGTGTTGTTGGCAGGCTACCTGAAACTCGGTTTGGCTGATTTCGGTGTGGCTGGTGGCGGTGATGGTGCCTTCGGCATCACCAGTATCGGTGGCTTGGCCGAGACGGAGGGTGGCGATGTAGGCTTTGTCGGCATCGAGCAGATATTGGGCGAATTTGGTGGCTTGGCCGAAGCAGACGGGGAGCAGGCCGGTGGCCAGCGGATCGAGCACGCCGGTGTGGCCGGCTTTTTCGGCACGGTAGAGGCGGCGGGCTTGCTGGAGGGCGCTGTTGCTGGAGAGGCCGGCGGCTTTGTCGAGCAGGAGGACGCCGTTGAGGGGGCGTTTTTGAGGTTTCATGGTGCGGATTATTGATTGATTATTTGGTGGTTGATTTTTCAGGTAGCCTTGCTGCGGGGGAAGGCTACCTGAAAATATTGGGGCGGGTTATTCGGCAAGCAATTGGTCGGCCAGGTGGTACACTTCGGCGAAGTCGGGCTCGCCTACATAGGTTTTGGCGATGTGGCCGTTTTTATCCACCAGAAAAGAGGTGGGGGCGGCGATGACTTGGTAGGCCTGCTGGGTGTGGCCTTGCGCGTCGTGGAGCACGGTGAAGGGCAGGCGGTGGGTTTGGGCGTAGGTTTGCACCACGGGCAGGGGGTCGCTCGGTACAGGGATGGAAACGGCGATGATTTGGAAGTTTTTGCCTTGGTAGTCTTGGTGCATCCGGATGAGTTTGGGCATTTCGGTTACGCAGCCGGGGCAGGAGGGAAACCAGAAGTTGATGAGGGTAACTTTGCCTTGCAGGGTGGTTTGATCCACGTTTTGGCCTTGCAGGTTTGGCAGGGCGAAGGCGGGGGCGCTTTGGCGTTTGGGGACGAACAGGATGTAGCCGGCGGCGGCAAGCACGGCCAGCAGGAGGAGGGTGCCGAGGTATTTTTTCATGGGGCGGATTCTGCGGGGTTGGACGGGATGTGGGCGGCAATGGCTTGCTGCAGTTCGGCAGGGAAGCGGATGGCGCGGCCGGTGGTTTGGTCGATGAGCATGAAGCTGACGCGGGCTTCGGCAAGGATGCGCGGGCTGCCGGTTTTGCGGATGGTTTGGCTGATCACAGCTTGGCGCGCGTCGGTTTGGGCAAAGGCGGTTTCAATCTCGAGCCGGTCGCCGAGAAGAGCAGCACGGCGGTAGTGGATGTCGATGTGGACGATAGCCATGCCGTAGCGGCTGTTGCGGAAGAATTCGGCTAGCCCGTTGTGGTCGAAATAATCCCAGCGGGCTTCTTCGAGGAATTCGAGATAGCGGGCGTTGTTTACATGGCGGTACACGTCGAGGTGGTAGCCGCGCACGGTGAGGTAGGTGTGGTGTGGCATGGTAAGGATGGAAATGGCCGGCGTATGGGCTGCCGGCCGTTGGTTTTACAGGGGCTGGAAGGGTTCGCGTTCCACTTCGCGGGCGGATAGGTCGCAAAGGATGGGGGAGAGCTGGATATCAAACCATTCGGCAAAGATATCGGGATGCAAATCAGGCCATTGGCTTTCGTCTTCGCACCAGTCGGCCAGCTCGGCGGCAAAGATGGTGTCGATTTGGGATTTGATTTCCGCCCACACTTCTTCGCCGTCATCGCAGGGGTTGGTGAGGTAGGCGTTGGCGTTGTTTTGCAGATCTTCGAGGGTAAGGTCGTCGAGCTCGGCGCCGGGCAGGGCGGTGAGCCAGTTCCAAAACGGCTGTAGCGGCACCAGCCGGAATACGCTGCGGTTGATTTCGTACATGATGCGCTCCTTTGTTGAGGCGGTGGGGGAAAAGGTTTCAGGTAGCCTTTGTTTTTCAGGTAGCCTTTGCTGCTTGCGGAAAGGCTACCTGAAAATCGGAAGGGCGGCAATTTTAGCGGCTGAGGATTTCTTCGTGGATGGTATTGGGGGCGGGGCGGCTGTTGTTTTCTTGGTCTGCCGGGTCGGCAGGTTCGGTGTTGGCCGGGGCAGGAGCTTCAGCGGGGGCGGTGCTGTTTGCCTCCGGTTCGGCAGACGGCGGGGCGGCGGTGGCCGGGGCGGCGGCAGGTTGCTCGGCAGTAGTTGTGGCTGCACTGCCGGTATTGCCGCCGTCTTCTTCAAAGCTGGGCACGTAGTCGTCTTCGCTGCCGGGCAGGGTGGTGCCGGTTTGTTTGGCGCGGGCGGACATGTAGGCATCGCGGATGAAGGCGTAGCGGTCGAGCGCGACTTGGTTGACGCCGTCGGTGAGTTCGAGCAGGTTGGCGCGGGTGTCGAGGGCTTTCACGCCGGTGACGGCCCAATAGCCGGTGCCGTTGCCGAGGGCGAATTTTTCGGGGGAGTAAACGCTGACGATGGTATTGCCCAAGGCATCGCGCACGGTGCTGGGGCCAAGCAGGGGGTAGACGAAGTAGTTGCTGTTTTTCCAGCCCGAGCTGGCGAAGGTGTCGCCGAGGGTGTTTTTGTTGTTGGGCATTTGGGCGGCACCAGCGATGTCGATAAGGCCGCCGAAGCCGAAGGTGGTGTTGATGCCTACGCGCACGAGGTCGGTGCCGGCTTTGGAAATGTTGAGCCGCAACAGGTTGCTGCCTACGCTCACGATGTCGCGCAGGTTGTTGAAGAAGTTGCCGATGCCGCTGCGCACGGGTTTGGGGGTAACGGTGCGGTAGCCGCGTGCGGCGGGAGCGAGGAAATAGCGGTCGATGCGGTCGTTTACGCCGAACATGAAGCGGTTGTAGCCTTCATAGGGGTCGTAGGCGACGCCTTCGGCCAGGGCATTGCCGGAGAGGCCGATGGTGAGCAGGGTGAGGGTGAGCAGTTTTTTCATGATGTTATCCAGCCGCCTACTTCATACAATTCGGCCAAGGCCGCCACGCCGGCGGGCAGGCTGCGGAACACCCAAGTGGCTTCGGGGCGGCTGCGTTTGGCGGTGGCCATGAGGGAAATGCAGACGGAATCGGCTTGGCTGACGCCGGAGAAATCGATTGCGGGGGCAGGGCTGTTTTTCAGGTAGCCCAGCTGTTGGCAATAGGCGTGAAACAGCGGGGCGGTTACCGTGGAAACGGTTACTTCCCCACTGAGGTACACGGTTTCATCACGGCATTCGCTGTGCATGGACTCAGCTGCCGTTTTTGCTGCGCAGCTCTTGAATCAGGCCGTCGATGCCTTTTTGCGCGATGGTGTTGTTGAATTGGCTGCGGTATACGGTTACCAGGCTGGCGCCTTCCACGGCCACGTTATAAATGCGGTATTTGCCGCTGCTTTGGTACATGGTGTAGTCCATGGTGACCGGTTTGCCGCCGGCGGGAGTGATGTCGGCGGTAACGATAATGCTGTTGCCGCGCTGAACGGCGTTCTCGCGGATAACTACATTAGCGTTGCGGTATTGCAACATGGTGCCGGAATAGGTACGGATGAGCAGGGTTTTAAATTGCTCGGTCAGCGCGGTTTTCTGCGCCGGGGTGGCGTTGCGCCAGTTGGCGCCCACGGCCAGCTCGGTCATGCGGGTGAAGTCGAAATAGGGGATGGCGTAGTTTTCGGCCTGCCGGCGAACTTGCACATCGTTGTTGTTTTTGGCGTTTTGCAAGATGTTCAGCACTTGGGTGCTATTCTGCTTGAGTTGCGCCACGGCCTGCTGCGGCGTAGCGAAGGCCAGACCGATGCTCATGATGCCGATGCTCAGGGCGGCTGTGAGTGCGGATTTTTTCATTGATGTTTTCCTTTCTCAGTGAAAAATGAAAATATTGTAGTGTGTTTATTGTGTTGCGCCGTTTTTTTCTACGGTGTTGGTCATAAATTTGCCGATTAGCTGCTCCAGCACCAAAGCGGAGCTGGTAATTTCAATGGTGTCGCCATTTTTCAGCTCGGTTTCCTCTGCTCCCTGCTGCAGGCCGATATATTGCTCGCCCAACAGGCCGGAAGTGAGGATTTCGGCGGAAACGTCGGTGCTGAAGCGGTATTGGCTGTCGATATTCAGGCTCACATTGGCTCGGTAGGTTTTTGGATCGAGCTGGATGGAGGAAACCCTGCCCACTACCACACCGGAAGCCTTCACCGGGGCCTTTACTTTCAAGCCGCCGATATCGGTAAAGCTGGCGGAAACGGTGTAGGACGATTGGCGGGAAACCGTTTGTCCGCCGGCCACGCGCAGTGATAAAAATACCACAGCGGCGATGCCCAAGGCCACAAAAACGCCGACCCAAAGTTCTAAAGTGCTTCTTTTCATAATCTGTTTATCCGATAAACATGATGGCGGTTAAAACAAAATCCAAGGCCAAAACAGTAAGCGCACTGCTCACCACGGTGCGGGTGCTGGCACGCAGGATGCCTTCCGGCGTGCTGCGGCAGTGGAAGCCCTGATACACGGCAATCAGAGAAATAGCCACGCCGAACACCACCGATTTAATCAGCCCGTTCACCACATCGTAGCCTACATCGATATTCGCCTGCATCTGCGACCAGAAAATGCCGCCGTCCAAGCCCAGATAGCGTACGCCGATAAGATAGGCGCCGTAAATGCCGGCCACATTGCAGATAGAAGCCAGCAGCGGCATGGAAATCACGCCTGCCCAAAAACGCGGCACCACCACGCGGGCAACGGGATCAACTGCCATCACCTTCATCGCTTCCAGTTGCTCGGTGGTTTTCATCAGGCCGATTTCGCTGGTCATCGCGCCGCCCGCGCTGCTGGCAAATAAGATGCCGGCCAATACCGGCCCCAGTTCGCGCAACAGCGATGCGGCCACCATATAGCCCAAAATATCGGCCGATTTAAATTTGGCCAGCTGCGTGTAGCCCTGCAAACCCAGTACCATGCCCACAAACAGTCCGGACACGGCAATGATGACAATGGATAGCACACCGGTGAAATACATTTGGCGGATACCCAGCCGCAGGCGCGGCAGCAGCGTGCCGGAGCGTGCCAGCACGGCGAACAGGAATAGGGTGGTTTTGCCCAGTTCCTGTAGGAAATCCAGCGTTTTCGCGCCTAGGGTTCGGAAAAAATTCATAATTCAGCTATTGAGCAAAACTTGTTGTATGCCGCGCTCGGCCGGATAGCGGAAGGCAACCGGGCCGTTGGGCAGGCCGTTGATAAATTGGGTAACCCATGGTGAATCAAGGCTACGCATTTCTTCCGGGCTACCTGAAAACAGAATTTCGCCATGGGCAAGGAAAATCACTTGGTCGGCAATTTGCAACGAGCGCGGCACATCATGCGTAACCATCATGCTGGTAGAGCGCAGGGCACGGTTGATTTTGCTGATTAAGTCGGCAATCACGCCCAGCGAAATCGGGTCGAGGCCGGTGAAGGGCTCGTCATACAGCATCAACGCAGGGTCTAGGGCGATGGTGCGTGCCAAGGCAACACGGCGTGACATGCCGCCGGATAGCTCGTCCGGCATCAGGTTTTCCGTGCCGTGCAGGCCGACGGCGCTGAGCTTCAGGCGCACTAAATCACGGATGATTTCTTCGGGCAAATCGGTTTGTTCGCGCAGCGGGAAAGCCACGTTTTCATATACGGACAAATCGGTAAACAGTGCGCCGAATTGGAACAGTACGCCCATATTGCGCCGATGTTGGTGCAACTCTTTTGCGTTGAATGCGGCAAGGTCGCGGCCGTTAATCAGCACGCGGCCGGAAGTGGGCGCAATCTGGCCGGTAATCAGGCGCAGCAGGGTGGTTTTGCCGCTGCCGGAGCCACCCATCACGGCGGCAAACGTGCCTTTGGCTACCTGAAAACTGACGTTGTTCAGGATGGGGCGTTCGCCATAGGCAAAGGCGACATTTTGCATTTCGATGAAGGGTGTGGCCATGGGCGGCAGAGGTTAGGTTTACATACAAGGGTGTCGATTATAGGGAAAAAGCGCACTGGGTTCAATGATCTTGCCAGTGGCGTGGCTGAGTGCTGGCTGGAAGTGTTGTAGATTTTTTCAGGTAGCCTTTGTGTGCGTGGAAGCGTTTTTATATCATGTAGATAAATTAAACAGAAGGCTACCTGAAAGTTTTAAGACTGCTGCCTAAGTGGTGGATTTTCAGGTAGCCTTTGTGCTTGATAGCGTGCGGCTATGATGGCGTGCGGTGATGCTGCCAGTGTTCGGTCATATCGAGGGCGGTTTGGATGGCGGTCAGTAGGCTGCCGTGGTCGGCGCGGCCGGTGCCGGCTAGGTCGAGGGCAGTGCCGTGATCAACTGAAGTGCGGATGAAGGGCAAGCCAAGGGTAATGTTCACGCCTTGCCCGAAAGAGGCGTATTTGAGTACGGGCAGGCCTTGGTCGTGATACATGGCGAGTACGGCGTCGGCATCTTTGAGCAGGAAGGGCTGAAACAGGGTGTCGGCGGGGTAGGGGCCGCGTACATCGAGGCCTTGGGTACGCAGGGCTTGTAATTCGGGTTCAATGATTTGGATCTCTTCCCAGCCGAGATGACCTTGTTCGCCGGCATGGGGGTTGAGCCCGGCCACGAGGATGGTGGGTTTGGTGATGCCGAATTTGGTTTGCAGGTCGGTGTGTAAAATGTGCAACACGGAGTGCAACAGTGGGCGGGTGATGGCGGCGGGGATGTCTTTGAGGGGGAGGTGGGTGGTGGCAAGGGCAACACGCAGGCCGTTGCCGGCCAGCATCATGACGACTTGTTTGGTGTGGCTGATGGCGGCTAGGTATTCGGTGTGGCCGCTGAAGGGGATGCCGGCATCGTTGATGATGCCTTTGTGCAATGGAGCGGTTACCATGCCGGCAAATTCGCCTTGGCAGATGCCGCTATAGGCACGATCCAATAGGGAGAGTACGTAGCGGGCGTTGGCGGAGTTGAGTTGGCCGGTGTGGCAGGGGGTTGCGAGGGGAATGTGCAAAACTTCCAGTGTGCCAGGGGCAGGCGGATGGTTGGTATGGTAATCGGCAAGGGGGGTGTTATAGCCGAGTTGCTGGGCACGTTCAGCGAGGAGCTGTTTGTCGGCTAAGACAATGCAGCGGCAGGGCAAAGTCTGCTGAGCTAAAGTAAGGCAGATATCGGGGCCTATGCCGGCAGGCTCGCCGGAGGTGATGGCTAGAATAGGGGTAGTGGGCATGGTGAGGCTACTTGAAAAATAAAGATGACAGGATTATAGCAGTTGGTAGCTAAGCAGATTTTTGATGGCGGATAATGCTTGTGTACTGGATTATAGAGTGTTAGCTGGGGTGATTTGATTAGGCAAAATAAAAGGATGCTACCTGAGGTAGCATCCTGAGATTAGCCTAGCTGTTGATTATTCATCAGCGCCAGTATAGGGGCGAACATTAACGGTTTTGCGGTTGTGTACGCCTTTTACGGTAAATTCTACGTAGCCGTCCACTTTGGCGAACAGGGTATGGTCTTTACCCATACCTACGTTGTTGCCCGCATGGAACTTGGTGCCGCGTTGGCGAACAATGATGGAACCGGCAGGAATCAGCTCGTTGCCGTAGGCTTTCACGCCCAGGCGTTTGGCTTCTGAATCGCGGCCGTTGCGGGTGCTGCCGCCTGCTTTTTTACTTGCCATGTTTGATACTCCTGAATTAGGTTAAAAACTTAGGCGATGGCCACGATTTCAATTTGGGTGAAATTCTGGCGGTGGCCTTGGCGTTTCTGATAGTGTTTACGGCGGCGCATTTTGAAAATGCGGATTTTTTCGCCGCGGCCATGAGCTACTACCTTGGCTGTTACTTTTGCGCCTTCAATAAAAGGTGCGCCTACTTTTACAGACTCGCCGTCAGCAATCATCAAAACTTCAGTCAGTTCGATTTGGCTGTCGAGTTCGGCAGGTATCTGTTCTACTTTCAATTTTTCGCCAACGGAAACTTTATATTGTTTGCCGCCGGTTTTTACGACCGCGTACATACTCAACTCCATAAGGATTTTGGTTTAAAGAAAATTCCGCGCACCATGCGCGAAACGGGGCATTTTATTGCTAAGGGGCTGTTTTGTCAAACTTTGGCGGCGTTTTGGTGTGCGGGCGGAGATGCGGGATGTTTGCGGTGTTTTTTCAGACGGCCTTTGATGCTATAATCGCGGGCTTGTTTTTCTGTAAAACCGTCTGTCGTGCCGAGTCCGTCATGCTTGAAAACCTGCCCTATTTCCAACAAAATTTAGCAGCCGATTTAGGCCGTGTCGATGTGGTTATCAATCGGGCGGTGCAGTCGGAAGTGGCACTGATTTCCCAAATCGGTACTTATATTATCAGTGCGGGCGGCAAGCGGCTGCGGCCGGTGATTACTATTTTGTCCGGCAGGGCGTTGGGTTGCGACAACGACGGCCTGTATTCGTTGGCGGCGATGGTGGAGTTCATCCATACTTCCACCCTGCTGCATGATGATGTGGTGGATGAAAGCGAGCTGCGGCGCGGACGGAAAACGGCAAACAATTTATTCGGCAATGCCGCCGCCGTATTGGTCGGCGACTTCCTTTATA
>CAUUTP010000001.1:0-85991 GCA_963548155.1 uncultured Eikenella sp. | reverse complement strand
TTACTTACTGGCAAGGTTCTCTGAAATAGCACCTTTTTTGTTACTTATGCCTTAATTCACTATACCAAGCTTCAGCATTGCTTGGTTTGCCAACCCGAATAATATGGGCTTCGTCATATTTGGCAAAGGCAAGTTTGCTAGAAATGTGCTGTCCGCATGGAAAAGGCTACCTGAAAGTTTTAGGTAGCCTTTTAAAGGATAGATTAGACATCCGGTAGGGTAGCTTCGGGGTCGCCACTTTGAGTGAATTGGGCGCAGACTTCGAGAATACCGCTGCCGAATTTTTGGATTTTGGCTTCGCCCAAGCCGTAGATGTTTTGCAGTTCGGTTAGGCTGGCGGGGCGTTGCTGCACGATGTCTTGCAGGGTGCGGTCGCCACACACGATGTAGGCTGGCACGTTGTCGGCACGGGCGCGTTCGGTGCGCCATTGGCGCAGGGCTTGCCAGAGGCGTTCTTCGCGCTCGGTGCGCAGCCATTGTTCGCGCGGGGTGCGGGTGGCGGATTTTTCGCGTTTAAGCGGACGCAGCATCACGGTTTGTTTGCTTTGCAGCACGGGGCGGGCGGCTTGGGTGAGCATGAGGGCGTGATAGTTGTGCGGATCGGTGGCGAGCAGGCCTTGGCCGATACATTGGCGGATGACGCTGCGCCATTCTTTGTCGGACAAGGCGGCACCGATGCCGTAGGTGGAGAGCTGGTCGTGGCAGTTTTGGCGGATCCAGTCGTCGGCTTTGCCGCGCAATACGTTGATGACGTAGCCGGCGGCGAAGCGCTGGCCGACGCGGTATACGCAGCTGAGGAGTTTCTGCACGTTTTCGGTAGCGTTGAAGAGGACGGGCGGGTGCAGGCAGTTGTCGCAGTGGCCGCAGGGTGGGATTTCTTCGCCGAAGTGGCGCAACAGGGCGGCGCGGCGGCAGCCGGAGGTTTCGCACACGGCAAACATGGCTTCGAGTTTTTGTTGTTCGATTTGCTTTTGGAAGTCGTTACTGTTGCCGGTTTGGATGCGTTCGCGCAGCAGGGAATAGTCGTTGAGGCCGTAGCACAGCCAGCTGGCGGCAGGCTGCCCGTCGCGTCCGGCGCGGCCGCTTTCCTGGTAGAAGTGTTCGATGCTTTGCGGCATGTCGAGGTGGGCGACGAAGCGTACGTCGGGCTTGTCGATGCCCATGCCGAAGGCGACGGTGGCCACGATGATGAGGCCTTCTTCGCGGGTGAAGCGGTGCTGGTTTTCGTTGCGCTCGGTCATGGTGAGGCCGGCGTGATAAGGCAGGGCGCGGTAGCCGTGTTCGTTTAAAAAGGCGGCGGTGTCTTCCACTTTTTTGCGGCTTAGGCAGTAGACGATGCCGCTTTCGCCGTGGGGGCGGCTGTGCAGAAAATCGAGCAGCTGCTTTTTGCCGTTGTTTTTTTCGATGATTTGGTAGTAGATATTGGGGCGGTCGAAGCTGGCGATGTATTCGGCGGCGTTTTCCAGTTTGAGATAGTGTTTGATGTCGGCACGGGTTTCGGCGTCGGCGGTGGCGGTGAGGGCGATGCGGGGGATGTCGGGGTAGCGGTCGGCCAGGAGGCCGAGCTGGCGGTATTCGGGGCGGAAGTCGTGCCCCCATTGGCTCACGCAGTGGGCTTCGTCGATGGCGAACAGGCTGATTTCGGTGTGGTCGAGAAAGCGCAGGAAGCGTTCGCTTACCAAACGCTCGGGGGAAACGTAGAGCAGTTTCAGGTAGCCTGCTTCGATGGTGTCGGCAATCTGCTGCACCTGACTGCTGCTGATGCCGCTGTGCACGCTGGCGGCGGCCACGCCTGCGGCCTGCAGGGCAGCCACTTGGTCGTCCATCAGGGCAATCAGCGGCGACACTACCACGGCCAGCCCGCGCCGCATCAGGGCGGGAATTTGATAACACAGGGATTTGCCGCCGCCGGTGGGCATCAGCACCAGCAGGTTTTGCCCCTCTGCCAGCGCGGTCACGATTTCTTCCTGCCGCCCCCGAAAGGCGTGATAGCCGAAAACTTCGCGCAGGATGTTGAGGGCGGAGGGTTGTGGCATGGGTGGTTTTCCGTTTGCAGGATTTGTTGGATATAATGGCGCGGATTTTATAGCGTTTGAAGGCTACCTGAAAGGATTTTTATGCAACTGAAGAGATTGGCTGGGCTGTGTGCCGTGTTGGCATTGGCGGGTTGCCCGAGCATGAGCAGCGGGCCGAGCCTGGGCGGCAGCTGGAGAGAAGTGGGTTTGAGCCAAAACGGCAATATGCGTTACGAAATAGATACTTCCAGTATTCGGAAAGAAGGCAGCCGGGTTAGCTTCCGCGAACGGATTACCGTGACGGATGTGGGGCGCGAGCATTATGTGAACACGCCACATTTCAAAACAGCGGTAAACCAATGGCAATTCGACTGCCAGGCGCGCACGCGCCGTTTGGCGGCGGTGGATATGTGGGATGCTTCCGGCAACAAGCTGGCTGCCAATCAATATGACACGGCCAGGCGGCCTGTCCAGCCGGTGGTGAAAGGCTCGGCCGGCGGCAAACAATTTGAAATTGCCTGCGGCAGAACTTTTTGATTTTGCTGAATTAAGGAGAGAAAATATGCGGATTAAGGGAATTGTGGCAGGTCTGTGCCTGCTAGCCGCCGCTACGCCAGCTTGGGCGGATGATGCGGCACAAACCGAGCTGTTGAGTGCGCAGATGGCGTATCAGGAAGCATTAAAAGTGCAAACTGATAACGGCAGCCGGGTGAACACGTTGCGTACCCGTTTAGAAGCGGCACAAACTGCTTTGCAGCAGAAACAGGCGGAAATCACGCAGTTGCAAACGCAATTGAATGAGGCGGATGTGGCTGCGCAGCAATCGAATACCACGTTGGAAGAAGCCGGCCGCCGGTTGGATGCGGCTTGGACGGCAGTACGCGGACAGCAGCGTTAAGCAGAGATTGGTTGCAGCAGGCTTTTAGCTTTGCAGTAACTGGTCTTGACTGGTTAAAACTGCGTTTTCAGGTAGCCTTTTTGTTTGGAGAGGCTACCTGAAAGTTTATGTGATGGTTTTGATGTTGGAGTTTGTATGGAAGAGGCTACCTGAAAGCACGGCGCAGCAGAGTTTCTGCGCAGTTAAAATTTCAGGTAGCCTTTGCTTGCCCGGCTAGATCGGCATATAAAAAACCGGCCTGATTGCTCAGGCCGGTTGGTTTATGCTGCGAGGGCATGAAGCCCCGTACCGCGTGGGTTAAGCTTTAACAATCTTAACTTTGTAGCGGCCGTCTTCTTGACGGTAAGCACCGTGGATGTCGGTTTCGAAGCCGGGGAAGTGGGCGCCGATTTCGCACAGCATCATCAGGAATTCCAAGATGGGCTTGCTCTCTTCGGTGATCATTTCGCCAGGCATTACCAACGGTACGCCGGGAGGATAGGGCAGAATCATGTTGGCATTGATCTTGCCTACCATGTCTTCCAAGTAGCAGTCTTCAATCTGGCCTTTCAGCTCAAGCTGGAAGGCTTTGTGCGGGTTCATCACCATGGTCGGCAACACTTCGAATGCGCTGAACATGAGTTCAGGCAGGTTGTGTTTGCAGATCAGGCTGTGGATGCCTTGTGCCAATTCTTGAATCCGCATGTCTTGGTAGAAAGAGGGGGATTCATTGAACACGCGCGGCAATACTTCTTCCACGGTGGCGTTGGCATCGTACAGGGATTTGAACTCGTTCAATGCGCGCAGCAGGCTGAGGGCTTTGGTGTCGTCCACGCCGATGCTGAAGAGCACGAGGATGTTGTAGGGGCCGGTTTTCTCCACGATGATGCCGCGGTCTTCCAAGAATTTGGAAACGAGGTTGGCGGGGATACCGGTTTTTTCCAGCTCGCCGTTTTTATCCAAGCCCGGGGTAAGCAGAGTTACCTTGATCGGGTCGAGGTACATGTGCTGGGCGTCGATGTCTTTGAAGCCGTGCCATTTGTCGGTCTGATGCAATTCCCAGCATTCGATGTTATCAACGTTTTCAGGTTGCCATACGTCGAAATACCATGAATCGGCATGGGCTTTGTGTTTCTTGATTTCCTTACGGAATTTAACTGCGCGCTCCAGTGAATCCTGCATCAGGCGTTTACCGGCATTGCCGCGCATCATGGCTGCTGCCACCTCGGTAGAGGCTACCATGGGGTAGAACGGAGAAGTGGAGGTGTGCATCATGTAGGCTTCGCCGAAGGTGGCGGTGTTCAGGTTACCTTTAACGTGAATCATGGAAGCCTGTGAGAATGCGGCCAGCAGTTTGTGGGTGGAGTGGGTTTCAAAGATTACCTTATCTTTAACCTGCTTACCGCCCATACCGGTTTTGCCGTTGTAGATCGGGCTGAAGTTGGTGTAGGGAACCCAAGCAGAGTCGAAGTGGATGGATTTCACATCCAGGGTGTCTTTGATCTTGTCGGTGTTGTAGAACAGGCCGTCATAAGTAGAGTTGGTAATCACGGCATGTACCGGCCAAGTGGCGCCCGGAACTTTGGTAAGTTTTTCGGTGATGACTTCTTTAGTGAATTCTTTTTGCGGAATACCACCCAAGATACCGTAGGCGTTGCGGGTCGGTTTCAGATACACCGGAGTAATGTCGCTCATCATCAACAGGTGGGTTAATGATTTGTGGCAGTTGCGGTCGATCAGTACGGTGCTGCCGGCCGGCACGGAGTACATACCCACGATTTTGTTGGCGGTGGAAGTACCGTTGGTTACGATGTAGCTATGATCGGCATTGAAGGTTTTGGCGATGTATTCTTCAGCGTCTTTGTGCGGGCCGGAGTGGTCGAGCAGAGAGCCCAATTCGCCCATAGAAACTGAAATATCTGATTTGAATGTGTTTTCGCCGTAGAAGTCGTAGAACAGGCTGCCTACGGGAGATTTCAAGAAAGCGGTACCGCTCATGTGGCCCGGAGTACAGAATGTGTATTTGTTTTTCTCAACGTAGTCAAACAGGGCTTTAGTGAAGGGCGGGGTGATATTGTCGATATAGTGACAGATTGCTTTTTCAATTTTATCAACAACGTCTTCGTTGCTGAACAGATGGCAATCGATGAAGGTGGCGTGGTCGCCTACAGCGCCGAAGTCCACGGGTTTGTCGCAGTCGGTGGGCTTCAGAATGAATACGGGCAGCTCATCGTTGAGTGCAATAATTTGTTCGTCTAATTCTCGGTTGAAAATATCCAGTGTACAGAGCACTGAGCCTATTCTGGCGTCATGTTTCAGGAACGTCAGGATTTCTTGCGGGTCATGGGCTATTCGGATGGTGTGACCACCCTTTTCCAAAGTTTCAATCAAGCTCTTCAGATAGTCACCAAGTTCCTTATGACCACAGCCTAATAAGATGTTCTTCATGATCTAAATCCTTTAAGTAAATAAAAAAACAACTGCTTTTGCCAGCAGGTAAGCTGGCTTTTTGCTACCACCGCTGTTGTGCCATTTTGGCGCAACAACAGTAGTGGCAACCTGTGTTTTGCCGCTTGCGGATACAAGGGCAAAAATAAACCTGCATATGGTGTATGTAGGCAAGAGATTGATAGGGTGTTAATGATATTCTTGGCTGAGCAGCCTGGCGGTAGATAGAGAATCATGACAGCCGAGACTGGCGGCGGGTAGAATATCGGATTACAGTTAAGGACTGCTAAGAAAATGTAACAGTTGCTTTAGCTGTTGCGTTCAAGTGGGCAAATATTAGAATTATTTGCATACCTTGCCTGCATTTAAAGCTGGTTGATTTTAAAGAGCAATATCTTGATATGTGGCTGAGTTGGCAGTTTATTTGAATGCCTATCTATTTATTGATACATCATATCATAAAACATAGTGTCTTGGGTTGACTTTAGTCAGAAATTTTTAGAGTAAAGCTGCAGGATAGGGTGTGGAAAAGAAGTGTAAGAGCTATGCCGGCAAGGGCTTAGCGTGAGTTTATAAAAATAGAAACGGTAGGCTTGGGGAGGCACCTACCGTTGGAGAAGCGAGTTTGTTGCCGAATAAAAGGAGGAAGCAGTATTTTCAGATAGCCTCTGCCTGCTCTTGCCAGGCGGGGCGTTTCCATTTAGGGGCATCTTGGAAACGATAGGCGGCCATTTTGTCCAGCAGGGCGGGGATGCTACTGTCTGTGCACACTAAGCCGGTATTGGCGGCGGGCATGAAACCTTGGCTGGCGGTGTGCTGCAACAGAGTGGTGATGGGATTAAAAAAGCCATTGATGTTAAGCAGGCCGATAGGTTTGCTATGTAGTTTGAGCTGGGCGGCCGAGAGCACTTCAAACAGCTCTTCGTAGGTACCTAATCCGCCGGGCAAGGCGATGAAGGCGTCGGCCTGTTCAATCATTTTGGTGCGACGATCGGCCATATTGTCGGTGATGATGAGCTCGGTGAGGCGGCCGTGCGCCATTTCTTCGTGGCGCAGGAAGGTGGGGATGATGCCGGTTACTTTGCCGCCGGCAGCTAGGGCGGCAGAAGCCACTTCGCCCATCAGGCCGATGCCGCCACCGCCGTACACCAGTCGGCTGCCGCGTTCGGCAATGGCACGCCCCAGCTCGCGGGCGGCTTGGCTGTAGCTTGGATCTTCGCCGAGGTTGGAGCCGCAATAGACGACAATATTGTTCATAGCGTTCATATTTATTCTTTCAGGTAGCCCGAGGCCTTGGCTAAATACTGCCCACGGCATATTTCTGTGTTGCATGTGCACGCCTTAAATCGCAACTATGATACGGCAGCTTGGTGCAAGCCTCATCCTCTTGGAGGGTAGTGGTTTCGGCAATTAGCCGGTAAAAATGAAAGGGTGAATTATAGCGAAATAGGAATTTTTGCGCACAGGCCGGAGGGTAGGGTGGGCAAAGGCTATCTGAAAATGCTACAACAGCTTTTCAGGTAGCCTTTGGTTTCGGTGGAGCTTATGCTTTCAGGTAGCCTGAAAGCTTTATTGTGCAAAAAACAGGCTGCCGATTGCTCCGGCAGCCTGTTTGGCGTGCATCGTTAGTGCCCGTGGTGGCAGCCGCCACCGCCGGCGGATGCCATGGCTTCGGCAGCTTGGGCGTCGGCATGGTAGCTGGAGCGCACCATGGCGCCGATGGCGGCGTTGGTGAAGCCCATGGCATAGGCTTCGTGCTCGAACTGTTTGAACATTTCGGGGGTAACGTAGCGTAATACGGGCAGGTGGCTGTTGCTGGGCTGCAGGTATTGGCCCACAGTAATCATTTCGATGTTGTTGGCGCGCATGTCGCGCATGATTTCGCGTACTTCATCGTCGGTTTCGCCCAAGCCTACCATGATGCCGGATTTGGTGGGGATGTGCGGCATCATTTCTTTATAGCGGCGCAGCAGCTCAAGCGAATGCTGATAGTTGGCGCCGGGGCGAGCCTGTTTGTAGAGGCGCGGGTGGGTTTCCAAGTTGTGGTTCATCACATCGGGCGGGGTTTTGGCCAGAATTTCGAGGGCGATGTCCATGCGGCCGCGAAAATCGGGCACGAGGATTTCGATTTTGGTGTTGGGGCTGCGCTCGCGGATGGCGGTGATGCAGTCGGCAAAGTGCTGGGCGCCGCCGTCGCGCAAATCGTCGCGGTCTACCGAGGTGATAACAACGTAGCGCAAATTCATGGCAGCCACGCTGGAGGCGAGGTGTTGCGGCTCTTCTGGGTCGAGCGCGTTGGGGCGGCCGTGGCCGACGTCGCAGAAGGGGCAGCGGCGGGTGCAGATGTCGCCCATAATCATAAAGGTGGCGGTGCCGCGGCTGAAGCATTCGCCGATATTGGGGCAGCTGGCTTCTTCGCACACGGTGTGCATTTTCTGATCGCGCAGGATATTCTTAATTTCGAAAAACTTCTTGCCGGTGGGCAGCGGGGCGCGAATCCATGCTGGCTTTTTCAGTTTCTGCTCCAGCGGCACAACCTTAATCGGGATGCGGGCAACTTTGGCCGCGCCTTTGTGTTTTACGCCCCGGCTGTTGTCTTGTTTGTTTTCTGTGGTCATGGTTTATACCTTTGCTGTGTTTTTAATGTGGTGTGTACTTTTCAGGTAGCCTGTGTGTGGGGCTAATCGGCCGGCTTTTCAGGTAGCCTCAACTGCTGCTGCAAATGGGCGGTCAGCTTGGCGGCCACATCGACCATGCTCGGGGCGGATTGCACCAGGTCGGCGATTTGGGTCATTTCCAGCCCGGCGTAACCGCAGGGGTTGATTTGGCGGAAGGGGCTTAAGTCCATATTTACGTTTAATGCCAAGCCGTGATACACCGCGCCACGTTTGATACGCAGGCCGAGCGAGGCGATTTTTTTGCCGTCCACATACACGCCGGGGCGTTTTGGGTCGGCGGCAGCGGCGATACCGTATTCGGCCAGGCTGGCGATGATGCTGTTTTCCAAGCGGCTTACCAAGTCGCGCACGCTGATTTTGCGGCGTTTGAAATCGATTAGGGTGTATACCACCAGCTGGCCGGGGCCGTGGTAGGTGATCTGGCCGCCGCGGTCGATTTGCACCACGGGGATATTGCTGCGTGCCAATAGGTGCTCGGCTTTACCGGCCATGCCTTGGGTGAACACGGGCGGGTGCTCCACCACCCAAAGCTCGTCTTCCGTGCGCTCGTTGCGGGCGTCGGTGAAGACTTCCATGGCGTGGAAAATCGGGCTGTATTCGGCTAGGCCAAGCTGGATGACTTTCATCACAGCACCACTTTCACCAAGGGGTGTGAGGTGAGTGCGAGGTAGATGTTATCGAGCTGCGCTTTGCTGTGGGCGTTTACGGTAACCGTTACGCCCTGGTAGTTGCCTTGGCTGCTTTCACGGTGGCGCATATCGTGTTCGGCGGTGTCCGGCGCGTGCAGGCGCACGGTTTCCAATATCTGCACGGCAAATTCGGGGTGCTTGGCGCCCATGATTTTGATGGAGAAGCGGCAGGGGAATTCCAGCAGGGTTTCTTGGTTGGTTTCGCTCATGATGGATAGTCTTTCAAACGGCCGCCGTTCAAAATGGCGGCGCGGTATAATCAGAGCGGCATTTTACTGGAAAACCGATGGCTTGAACAACACGCCGCCATGTGGCGGAAATAGGGTTTCAGGTAGCCTTTGGTGCCGGATAAAGGCTACCTGAAAAGATTAACCGGCTGATTTTTATAGCTGCTTAAAATAAGAATAAGACGGCTTTGGTTTGCCGCTTTGTGTTATTTCAACAGAGAAACCGCTATAGTGTGTCAGAAAACTGCGGCCTGCTCCGTCTAAGCTATGTCTTCCATTTTCCCGAAAGCTCAAACCATGCTGCGTAAAATATTGCTGCTCTTAGCCGCCATCATTCCGGCCGTCCTCATTCTCGGCTTTTTTGCCCCTAAATTCATCGCTCAAGCCAAACCAGGAGCCCATACCATGCCCAATAATCCCGCCTTTGCTCAACGCCTCGTTTCCCTGCACACCCCTGAAGGCCGTCCCGTGCAAACCCTGCTCAAGCCCGGCCGCCCCACGCTGGTTAAATTCTGGGCCAGCTGGTGTCCATTGTGCCTAAGCGAGCTACAAACCACCGCCGAATGGCAACAGTCTGCCGAATTTTCCGGCGAAAACGCCCGTGCCAACTTGATTGCTGTGGCCTCGCCCGGCTTTCTCGGCGAAAAGCCGGAAGCCGAATTCAAGGAATGGTTCGGTAAGCTCGATTATCCCGGTTTTCAGGTAGCCCTCGATGACGGCAGCCTGGCCAAAGCCGCCGGTATTGGCGTGTATCCCAGCTGGGTGTTGCTCTCAGCCGAGGGAGAGATCTTGCGTGTGCACAAGGGCAGCCTGCAGCGCGAACAAGCCCTTGCCCTGCTCGATAATCCCAATGCCGACCTCGCTGCCGTGCCCGTGCAGCAGCACTACACCGCCGCCGACGGCAGCAGCCGCACCGCGCACACCAAAACCATCTATCTCGCCGGCGGCTGCTTCTGGGGCGTGGAAGCTTATATGCAGCGCCTGCCCGGCGTGGTGGATGCCGTATCCGGCTATGCCAACGGCCAAACCGCCAACCCCAGCTATGAAGACGTGATTCACGGCAGCGGCCATGCCGAAACCGTGAAGGTGGATTACGACCCCGAGCGCATCAGCCTAACCGACTTGTTACGCTACTACTTCCGCGTAATCGACCCTACCTCGCTTAATCAGCAAGGCAACGACCGCGGCCGCCAATACCGCACCGGCATCTACTACACCGACCCTGCCGAAGCCCAAACCGTGCGCACCGCCCTGGCTGCCGAACAGCGCAAATATAGCCGCCCCATCGTGGTGGAAGCCCTGCCGCTGCAACACTTCTATCCCGCCGAGGCCTACCATCAAGACTACCTCGCCAAAAACCCCAACGGCTATTGCCACATCGACATCGGCCTGGCCGATAAGCCGCTCGAGCCGGCCGAAGGTAGCAGCGCGCCCGTCAAAGGCTTTAATCCCGCTACCTACCGCAAGCCCGACGACGCCACCCTGCGCCGCACGCTCACCGACGAGCAATACCGCGTTACCCAACACGGTGATACCGAACGCGCCTTCAGCCACCAGTATGACAACCTGTTCGAGCCCGGCCTGTATGTCGATGTCGTCAGCGGACAGCCCTTGTTCAGCAGCCGCGACAAATTCAATTCCCATTGCGGCTGGCCCAGCTTCACCCGCCCCATCAGCCCCGACGCCGTTACCGAGCACGACGACTACAGCTACCATATGCACCGCACCGAAGTGCGCAGCAGCGCCGCCCATTCCCACCTCGGCCACGTCTTCCCCGACGGCCCCCAAGATCGCGGCGGCCTGCGCTACTGCATCAACGGTGCCAGCCTGCGCTTCATTCCCGAAAACCAAATGCAGCAGCAAGGCTATGGCGGCTACCTGAAAGATTTGCATTAAGCGTGGATCAATGCAAAAGGCTACCTGAACGTTCAGATAGCCTTTGTTTTGAGATGGCTGAGCTAGCTAATCTAATTAGAATTGATAAGTCGGCGAGCTACAGGCAGTACGGGCGTATGGCAAGGATAGCCAACTCCATACTGGGTAAGTTGATTGGCTAAAGGCTAGCTGAAAAGGAATAACGAGCTTTCAGGTAGCCTTTTCCTTCATAAAAAACTGCCTGCAATCGTTTGCAGACAGTTTGGTGCGAGATTGGCAGAGCCGGCCTATTTGGCGGCGGCGGTGCCGAAGTATTGTTGGTGGATGCGGTCGTATTCGCCGCTGGCTTTAACGGCGGCCAAGGCTTTATTGAGGGTGTCGCGCAGTTCGGTGTCGTCTTGGCGCAGGGCGATGCCGTAGTGTTCGGCTTCGAAATCGGGCACTTTAATCATGGTGAAGCCTTTGTCGCCGTTGTGTTTGATGAATTCCATCACCACGGAGCTGTCGCTCACGGCTGCGTCCACGCCGCCGTTTTGCAATTCTTTCAGCAAGAGGGGCAGGCTTTCGAAGCGGGTTACTTTGGGATTGGTGGCGCCCAAGAGTTTGGAGGCGGCCAAATCGCCGGTGTTGCCGGTTACCACGCCTACGCGGTTGAGGTTTTTCAAATCTTCCACGGAAGCCACCTGTTTGCCTTCGGGCACGGCCACTACTTGGGTGATTTCAAAGTAGGGGTCGGTGAAGAGCATGCTTTGCTGGCGTTCGGGAGTGATGGTTACGGCGGCCACCACTACGTCGGCATCGCCGTTGCGCAGGCTGTTGAAGAGGCTGTCCCAAGACTGGTCTTTAAATTCAACTCGGTAGCCGGCTTCTTTGGCTATGGCGTTGATGAGGTCGATATCGAAGCCGCTGAGGCTGCCGTCGGGATTTTTAGATTCGAAGGGGGCGAATTCGGCATTGGTGGCCACGCGCAATACTTTTTCGCCGCCGGGGGCAGAAGCGCCGGAGGCGTTGGCATCGGCAGGCTGGGAAGCTTGCTGAGTGCTACCGGAATTGCCGCAGCCGCTGAGGGCGATGGCGGAGCAGGCCAGGGCGGTGGCCAGCCATTTTTTCATGTTCATTGTTTCGTTCTCCTGGATTGGTTTGGATATTAATTAATGATTGCGCTCCGTACGCATCATTCGGGAACACATCATACAACCATATGCGGAAATTCTAAAGGTTTATTGCAGAATATAGCCACAGCACCTTATTCCTACTGAGGCAGTAGGCGCACTTTGTTGCCGTATTCATGCTGTCTGTAGGCTGTATTGTGGGAAGAAGTAATCGCTTCAACGATATCAGGTAAGGCTACCTGAAAGCATCGATTGCTGCGAACCTAAAATGCCGTTTCATTGTTCAGCCTGTATCGAAGATAGCCTGCTTCGCTGCAACAGGCAGGCTTAAGCTACGCCGTGTAGGCAAAACTCCATTATAATAGCGGCTGTTATCATCTTAATCGGTGCATTTTAGCCATGCCGTATCCGTTTGCCCCCGAACAGCCCGAGCGGCGGCGCCTGCTCGCTTCGCTGGCTGCCGTTTCCGCCGTTGCCTGCCTGCCTCAAGCCGCCCGTGCCGGGGCGCAGCGTGAGGAGACGCTGTCGGACGATGTGACTTCGGTGATGCGTCATTCGGTGAATAATGTGAACCCGCCGCGCCTGGTGTTTGAAAACCCGTATAACGCGCCGCGTTGGCTCAATGATATGTCGCTGCGGCTGGCACGTTTTGTGCCCGACCCGCTGGAGCGCCGCCGCCTGCTCATCAACATCCAATACGAAACCACCCGTGCCGGGCTGGATACGCAGCTGATTTTGGGGCTGATTACGGTGGAGAGCGCGTTTCGGCAGTATGCCATCAGCAGCGTGGGTGCGCGCGGGCTGATGCAGGTGATGCCGTTTTGGCAGCGCTACATCGGCAAACCGGAGCACAACCTGTTCGACATCCGCACCAACCTGCGCTACGGCTGCACCATCCTGCGCCACTACAGCAATCTGGAAAACGGCAATATGGAGCGTGCATTGGCGCGCTACAACGGCAGCCTCGGCAGCCGGCGCTATCCCGACGCGGTGATTGGGGCATGGCAGAACCGCTGGCAGTGGTCGTAGTTAGGCTACCTGAAAGCCCATATTTCGACTTTCGGTATAGCCGAAGTGCCTTTTCTATTTTTCAGGTAGCCTCCAGCGCGAAGCAGGCTACCTGAAAAAATATAATCTGAGATCAACTGCAAAATATGGAATATTTCACTGCCGCGCAAGCCTTCACCCAAGCCATCAAAAATCTACACATCCTACTCAAACCGCTCGGATTCAAGAAAAAAGGTAACCATTTCTACCGCTGTACCGAGCAGGGTATAGGTCAGCTTATTCACACGCAAAAAAGCCAGTGGAGCAACAAAAGCAGCATCAGCTTCACTTTCAATATCGGCCTCGCCTACCCGCTGTTGCAACACGACCCGCGGTTCCAAGAAATCGGGCAGGCCCTGCCTGATTTTCCGAGCATACACGATTGCCTGGCACAGGAACGCATTGGCTTCCTGCTGCCCGAACCGGAGCAGAAAGATATTTGGTTTGAAGTAGCAGATGGTGCAAATAACATTGCCGTTTTGCAAGAAGTGCAAACCATAGTGGAAACATTTGTGCTGCCACACTTTGCTGCACACAACCTGCCGCAGCAGCTTTATCCGCTTATCGCTAACCGGCACGCCATGCGGCTGGCCGCCAAATTGGGTGAGCCGGAACAGGCGCAACGGTTTTATTGGGCAGAGCGAGAGGGGGCGCAACAGCGCTATCGTGAAGAGTGCCAAGCCGCCGAGCATTTCCAACCGGGGGATGACGAATATTACGAAGACGAAGATGGCTGCGTCGTATTCGGCAGCGAGCAGCCCGCCCCGCAAGTTTGGCTGGATTACTTAGCAGAGCTGGAGCAGGATGCTGCTCGATGGGGCGTGCAGACGTAAGCTTTAATGGCACATAGATCCTTTCAGGTAGCCTCAAGGTGTAAAGCAGGCTACCTGAAAACTAATCCAGCCTTGCCAGCGTTAAAAGCCCACCGACGGAGCAAGGCTTCGGGTATAATCTGCGGCGTTTTTCCCCAACTCTTTCGGTTAAACACTATGTCTCGAGCTCCCCGCACTGCACTGTTGCCTGCAGAATGGCGTGCCAGCGCATCGCTTTCCGGCGTGTATGCGCTGCGTATGTTGGGCATGTTTTTGGTGTTGCCCGTGTTGGCGCTGTATGCCAAAGAGCTGCCGGGCAGCACGCCTGGATCGGGCGGTTTGGCGATTGCGGTGTATGGCTTAACGCAGGCGCTGTTCCAGCTGCCGCTCGGTATGCTTTCCGACAAGTTGGGACGTAAAAAAGTAATTTATCTCGGCCTGGTGGTGTTTGCTTTGGGCAGCTTTATTGCCGCTGCGGCAGATAGCGTTACCTGGCTGCTCATCGGCCGGGCGATTCAGGGTGCTGGCGCAGTGAGTGCGGCAGTTACCGCTCTTTTGGCGGATTTAACGCGTGAAGAAGTGCGCACCCGTGCCATGGCTTCGGTGGGGCTTACCATCGGCCTTACTTTTGCCGTCAGCATGGTGGTTTCGCCGCTGCTTACCCGCTATATCAATGTTTCCGGCCTATTTGCGCTCACCGGTGCGTTGTGTGTGCTGGCTATAGGCGTGGTGGCGTGGATTACGCCCAATCCGCAGCGCGGGAAGTTCCACGAAGATACGGAAATGCAAACTTCGCGCATCAGCGAGGTGTTGCGTAATAAACGCCTGATGCAGCTTAATTTCGGTATTTTCGCTTTGCAGGCGGTGATGATGGCGATTTTTGCCAGCCTGCCGATTGTGATGCGCGGCCTGGGGCTGCCCAAAGAGCAGCATTGGCAGCTTTATCTGCCGGCGGTATTGCTGGGATTGCTATTGATGGTACCGGCGATTGTGGTGGGTGAAACGCGCAATAAGCTCAAGCAAGTGTTTGTGGCCGGTATCACGCTGATTGCGGCGGCTTTATGCGGTATTTATGCCGGTCAGGCTTCGCTCTTGGCTATTGGCATATCGCTGGTGGTGTATTTTGTCGGCTTCAATATTTTGGAAGCCAGCCTGCCGTCTATCGTGTCGAAAGTAGCGCCGACGGACTTGAAAGGCACCGCCATGGGCATGTATAACACAGCGCAATCCATCGGCGTGTTTGTGGGCGGCGCGGCTGGCGGGCGTTTGTTTGAACATTTCGGCTTTATAGGCGTGTTTGCCTTTTCTATTCTGCTCACGCTGGCCTGGCTGCTGATGGCCGCCGCTGCGCCCGCACCCGCTGCCGTACGCAATTTGGCGCTGAGCATATCTCCCATCTGGCAAGGCTGCGAAGAGCGGCTCTTGGCCGTATTGCAGCAGTTTGAAGGCGTAGAGGCGGCCAGCCTCAGCGCCGACCGTTCAACCGTTTACATCAAGGCGCGGCAGCAGGGTTTCGACGAAGCCGCCGCCAAACAGATTATTTTAGGAGGAAATCATGTTGAATAAAGTGATACTTATCGGCAACTTGGGGCGCGATCCCGAAGTGCGCTACCTGCCCAGCGGCGATGCCGTGGCCAATTTTTCGATTGCCACCAGCGAAAACTGGAAAGACCGCAACGGCCAGCGCCAGGAGCGCACCGAATGGCACAACATCAGTATGTTTGGCCGCTTGGCGGAAATTGCCGGCCAATATCTGAAAAAAGGCAGCAAAGTGTATATCGAAGGCCGCATCCAAAGCCGCAAATACACCGGCAAAGACGGCATCGAGCGCACTGCATACGACATCGTGGCCAGCGAAATGAAAATGCTCGACGGCCGCAACAGCGGCAGCAGCCCCTACGAAGGCGGCGACCAATATGCAGCCGCACCCAGCAGCCCGCGCCAGCAGCCTGCCCAAGGCTACAATGAATCGGCCTACGCCGCCGAGCCGCCCGCTCCGCCCCGCCGCCAAGCCGCCGCGCCCGCCCCAGCACCGATTGACGATATCGATGACGATATTCCCTTCTGAGCTATACATAAATTACATTTTGTAAGCTTTTCGATTTCAGAATTTATGAAAAATAATATAAATTAGAGCGTTAGGGGCTGTCCTGGTTATCTAGGATAGCCCCTAATTCAACGCGTTATCTAGGAAATATCATGACCAAGCAGGTAAACTACAACCAGCATCCCGAACAGCAAGCCCGCGACATCATTGACCAAAAATTGGAGCAGGCAGGCTGGACGATACAGTCGGTGAAGCACTTTAATCCCAATAGTAGTTTGGGCGTGGCAGTGCGTGAATATCCAACCGACAGCGGTCCGGTAGATTATCTGTTATTTGTCGATAGAGAGCCGGTTGCCATTATTGAAGCTAAAGAAGAAAACTTTGGCCATAAGCTCAATACGGTTGAAGAGCAAAGCGCGCGTTATGCTGATAGCGAACTCAAACATATCCCGCAAGCGGATATTGCTTTTTTATATGAAAGCACGGGTGTCATTACTCGTTTTACCAACCGCAACGATCCCGCGCCGCGTGCCCGTGAAGTCTTCCATTTTCATCGTCCCGAGACATTGCAAAAATGGGCAAGCGAAGGCAAAAACACCCTGCGCGCCAAACTTAAAGCCATGCCGGCACTCAATCCTAACCATCTGTCTGCAGCGGCGTTAGGGTTGCGCGATTGCCAATTAACCGCCATCGAAAATATGCAAGATTCTTTGGCAAAAGATTTGCCGCGCGCCTTGATTCAAATGGCCACAGGCGCAGGTAAAACTTATACCGCCATTAGCATTATGTATCGTTTGCTCAAATATACAGGCAAACGCCGCATTTTATTTTTAGTCGATACCGTCAACTTGGGCGAACAGGCCGAGCAGGAAATGTTGGTTTTCACTCCACCTGATGACAACCGAAAATTTACTGAACTCTACAACACTCAGGTCATTAAATCGCCGCATATTCCCAACGGCGTAGAAGTTTGCATTTGTACCATTCAGCGCATGTATTCCCTATTAAAAGGGGAAGAACTGGCGATACCGGACGACAGCATGGAATTAGAAGAATGGGAAAACCGCTTAAAAGAACCATTGCCCGTTGCCTATCAACCGGATCTGCCACCTGAATTTTTTGATTTTATCTTTATCGACGAATGCCATCGCTCCATTTACAACCTTTGGCGACAAGTGTTGGATTATTTTGATGCCTATCTGATCGGCTTAACCGCCACACCGGACAACCGCACTTTTGGCTTTTTCAATCAAAATGTCGTCAGCGAATACAGCCACGAGCAAGCCGTTGCCGATGGAGTAAACGTAGGCAATGAAGTCTATCTGATCAATACCAAAATCAGCCTGGATGGCGGCAAATTCAAAGCCGAAGAATTGATCGAACATCGCGAACGCACCACACGCCGTAAACGCTGGCAGCAACAAGATAGCGATGAGGCCTATACTGCCAAACAACTCGACAGGGATGTTGTCAATCCAAGCCAAATCCGCACTATTATCCGTACTTTCCGCGACCATTTGCCCGTAATGTTCCCAAATCGTCAAGAAGTGCCCAAAACCCTGATTTTTGCCAAAAACGACAGCCACGCCGACGACATCATCAAAATGGTGCGGGAAGAGTTCGGGCAAGGCAACGAATTTTGCAAAAAAATCACTTACAAAGCCAAAGACGATATTGTGGGTGAAAACGGCGAAATCATCGAACAAGGCGAAGAACCCAAAACCGTCTTGGCGAATTTCCGCAATAGCTACAACCCGCGCATTGCCGTTACCGTCGATATGATTGCTACGGGAACCGATGTCCGCCCGCTCGAATGCCTGCTGTTTATGCGCGATGTCAAAAGCCGCAACTATTTTGAGCAAATGAAAGGACGCGGTACACGCACGCTTGATAAAGAAGGCTTGCAAAAAGTCAGCCCTTCCGCATCATCAGCCAAAACCCATTATGTGATTGTCGATGCCATCGGTGTTACAAAATCGCTCAAAACGGCAAGCCAACAATTAGACACCAAGCGTTCGGTCAGCTTCTCCGATTTAGGAAAAGCCGTCGTTTTCGGCGGTGCATATGATAGCGACAGCATCAGCTCACTGGCGGCACGCCTTGCCCGTTTAAACAAACAGCTTGATGACGAACAACAGAAGCAAATCACTGCCATCACAGGCGGCGTCCCATTACCGCAATTGGTCAAAGACCTGTTTCATGCCATTAATGCCGACGAAATCCATTGGGCAGCTTGCGAGCAAGAAGGCATTTCCATTGATGAAACGCCGTCTGAAAAAACCGTTTTACAGATACAAAAACAGCGCGTCAAAGCCGCCACACGTCCGCTTTCCATGGAACTCATCACCACGCTGGACGACATCCGCAAACAAAACGAGCAGAAAATTGACGCCGAGATTGATGAAGTCATCCATGCAGGCTGGGCGGAAAATGATGAAACCCTGACCCAAGATTTTGCCGAATGGATACGCAGCAACAAAGACGAAATTACCGCCTTGCAGATTTTCTATAATCAGCCTTATCAACGCCAAGCCTTAAGCCTTGCGATGATTAAAGCGCTGGCAGCCGCCATCAAAAAAGCCAAACCGAAATTGGCATTCAGTCATATCTGGCAGGCATACGCGCGTTTGGATAACGTCAGCGAACAGGTAGAAAGCGAACTCACCGCCTTAGTCAGCCTTGTTCGCCGCGTGATTGGCATTGATGACAAAATCACCCCGTTTACCAAAACCGTGCGTAAAAACTTCCAAACATGGACTTTTGAACACAACGCCCGCGCCGATAAACCGCTGACTGAAGAACAAATGCAATGGCTGACCATGATTCGCGACCACATCATCACTTCCTTTGCCATTGAAGAGAACGACTTTGAACTTACCCCGTTCAACCAACACGGCGGCTTAGGGCAGGCTTATGATGTATTGAGCGAAGTTGCCGCCAATGACCAAGACTTTAACACCCTATTAAACGAGATTAACCAACAATGGACAGCATAATAATGACCAAAGAACAGCAATTGCCGAAAGGGTGGAAAATAGAACGATTGGGTGATATTACTATTAGTGAAAAGGGTAAAAAACCAAAAAACCAATCTAGCGAAAAAACAGATACATATTGCTATCCCTATGTGGATATTGAAGCTTTTGAAAAAGGTGTTATTAAAAGCTATACCGATGGAGTGAAATGTGTTCTGTGTGATGAAGATGACTTCTTAATGGTCTGGGATGGTTCACGCTCTGGATTGGTAGGTAAAGGCATTAAAGGAGCATTAGGCAGTACACTTGTTCGCATTTCATTACCAAATATAAACAATCTTTATGCTTATTATTTCTTGCTGTCAAAATATAAAGAAATTAATACTCGCGCTAAAGGTTCTGGTACACCACACGTTGATCCCGATTTATTGTGGAATTATGCTTTTCCCATTCCACCAAATCAAGAAACCCAACAAGCCATCGTCAATAAAATCGAAAGCCTGTTTGACGAAATCGACGAAGGCATAGGTCGTCTGAAAACCGCAGCGCAGCAAATCCAACAATACCGCCAATCCCTGCTCAAAAACGCCTTTAACGGTGAACTCACCAAAGAATGGCGTAGCAAGCATGCAGACACCTTGCCGTCTGAAAACGAACTGCTCGCCCAAATTCAGACGGCCCGCGAACAACACCACGCCCAACAGCTTGCCGACTGGCAAACAGCCGTCAGCCAATGGGAACAAAATGGAAAAGAAGGGAAAAAACCGAGCAAACCCAAAGCGCCGACACAAGCGGTTAAGTTTGAAGAAAATTTTGCAGATTTGCCGAGTGGGTGGGGAGTAGTGAAATTAGACAAAATTGTGAAATATATTACTGATGGGGATCATCAAGCACCACCAAAATCATCTAATGGCATTCCGTTTATCACTATTTCTAACATTGATAAAAAAGATTTCAGCATTAATTTTTTTGATACTTTTTTTGTTAGCGAGGATTATTACAATCAAATATCCGAGTTAAGAAAACCAAAAAAAGGTGATATTTTATATACTGTTACAGGTAGTTTTGGTATTCCGGTAATGGTGGATTTTGATAAAAAATTCTGTTTTCAGCGGCATATTGGTCTAATCTCACCATTAGAACAAATATCTGCTCAAAGATGGTTATTTTATATTTTGCAGAGTCCACAAGTCTTTAAGCAAGCTGAACAATTATCAACTGGAACAGCTCAAAAAACAGTTGCATTATCTAGTTTGAGAAATTTTGAGATTCCATATTGCTCCCTAGCAGAACAAACCCAAATCGTTGCCATTTTAGAAAGCAAACTCACCGCCTGCGACCAACTCGCCGACGAACTTGCCAAACAACTCAAACAAGCTGAACTGCTTAAACAGGCCGTCTTAAAAGCGGCTTTTTCAGGTAACCTTTTGGATAAATAAATTAAAGAGAAAACGAATATGACCACAACGCAAAACCACACTTCAAACGCCATCGTCCAAAAGGTTTGGAGTTTCTGCCATATGCTGCGCGATGACGGCGTAAGCTACGGCGACTATTTGGAGCAGATTACCTATCTGATTTTCTTGAAGATGGCGTTTGAATACAGCCAGCCGCCCTACAATCGTGATGTCGGCATTCCGGAAGAATACAACTGGAAAAGTCTGACCGACCGCACTGGCGCGGAATTGGAAAGTCATTATCTCGCTTTGTTGCGCGATTTAAGTATGCGCAAAGGCTTGCTTGGTCAAATCTTTGCCAAGGCGCAAAATAAAATCCAAGACCCGGCTAAATTATCCCGTTTGGTTGCGATGATTGATGAAACCAAATGGACGCGCTTGGGCGTGGATGTAAAAGGCGATATTTACGAAGGCATTTTGGAAAAAAATGCCGAAGATACCAAATCCGGCGCGGGGCAATACTTCACGCCGCGTGCTTTGATTCAAGCAATTGTCGAATGTGTCCGCCCGCAGGCAGATACCCTGATTGCCGACCCGGCAGCAGGTACCGGCGGCTTTTTATTGGCGGCATACAGTTATTTGGAAAAACACGCCAATCTAAACACCGAGCAAAAAGCGCGGTTAAAAAACGGGACGTTTTTCGGCAATGAAATTGTCGCCAATACCCGCCGTTTGTGTTTGATGAACCTGTTTTTACACGGCATCGGCGAAATGGACGGCGAAAGCCCGATTAGTTCCGATGACTCCTTGGTTGCACCCAGCACACGCAAAGTGGACTTGGTTTTGGCCAATCCGCCATTCGGTAAAAAAAGCAGCATGACTATTACCAATGCCGAGGGCGAAGCCGAAACCGAAGATTTTGTCTATAACCGTCAAGACTTTTGGGCAACCACTTCCAACAAACAAGTCAACTTCTTGCAGCATATTTACACGATGCTCAAAAACAACGGGCGGGCTGCCGTGGTCGTGCCCGACAATGTGCTGTTTGAAGGCGGTGCAGGCGAAACCGTGCGTAAGAAGCTTTTGCAAATTACTGATTTGCATACAATCTTACGTTTGCCGACGGGTATTTTCTACGCGAATGGTGTCAAGGCAAATGTGTTGTTTTTTGATAACCGCCCCGCACAAGAGCAAGCGATTACCCAAGAAGTTTGGATATATGATTACCGCACCAACGTGCATCACACACTGAAGAAAAAACCGATGCAGTTTGCAGATTTACAGGATTTCATTACCTGCTATTGCCCTGAGGACCGTTCAAAACGCGCAGAAACCTATCATGCCGAAAACAATCCCGACGGACGCTGGCGTAAATTTAGTATCGATGAAATCAATCAGCGAGAGAAAACCAGCTTGGATATTTTCTGGCTGAAAGACCATTCTTTAACCGACTTGGACAATCTGCCCGCCCCTGATATTTTAGCCGATGAAATTATTGAAAATATCGAAGCGGCTTTGATGAGTTTTCGAAGCGTTGCTGAGCAGTTGGGATAATCAGGGAAGTAGCTAAAAAATGTTTTAGAAACCAAATCCGCTACCTGTTCCCGAGTGGGAGTAGGTGTTGGGTTTGTTTTGGGTGTTTCAGGTAGCCTGCTGTGTGGCCGTAGGTTGGAATGAACAGAGCATATGGATGCTGTGTGCTTAGTGCGGCCAAAATTAGGTGAGTTCGCTTGTTAAGCCGTTGCAATAATAAAGGCTACCTGAAAATTGTCAGGTAGCCTTTTTCCAGCTTATCCGGCCCTATGCGCCATCGCCTAAATGATCAGGCTGGGCGAGGATGGTGCGTTTGCCGTTGGTGTCGGCGGGGGAGACGATGCCTTCGGCTTCCATTTGGTCTACCAAGGTGGCGGCTTTGTTGTAGCCGATGCGCAGGTGGCGCTGGATAGAGGAAATCGTGGCTTTCTGCGTGCGCAAGACGATGGCAACTGCTTCGTCGAACAGGGGATCTTGGCCGCTGTTGCCGCCGATGCTGCTGTTGGCATTGCTGAACAAATCGTCGCTGCCCACGCCGGAGGTGAGGATGTCTTCCACATAGTCTGGCGCACCGAAGCCCTTGAGGTATTCGGCCACGCGCTGCACTTCGCTATCGGCCACAAAGGCGCCGTGGATGCGCTGCGGGTAGCCGGTACCGGGCGGCAGGAAGAGCATATCGCCTTGGCCGAGCAGGTTTTCCGCGCCCATTTGGTCGATGATGGTGCGGCTGTCCACTTTGGAGGCTACCTGAAAGGCGATGCGTGTGGGGATGTTGGCTTTAATCAGGCCAGTAATCACGTCCACGCTGGGGCGCTGGGTGGCGAGAATGAGGTGGATGCCGGCGGCACGGGCTTTTTGGGCGAGGCGGGCAATCAGCTCTTCGATTTTTTTGCCGGACGTCATCATCAGGTCGGCAAATTCGTCCACGATCACCACGATGTGCGGCAGATTAATGAGCGGCTCGGGATTGTCGGGAGTGAGGCTGAAGGGGTTGGCCAGCCGTTCGCCGCGGGCGGCGGCATCTTTGATTTTTTGGTTGTAGCCGGCGAGGTTGCGCACGCCCACATGGCTCATCAGGCGGTAGCGTTTTTCCATTTCGTTCACGCACCAGGTGAGCGCGTTGGCAGCCAGTTTCATATCGGTTACCACCGGCGCGAGCAGATGCGGGATGCCTTCATACACAGAGAGCTCAAGCATTTTCGGGTCGATCATGATCATGCGCACTTCGTCGGGCGTGGCCTTGAACAGCAGCGACAAAATCATGGCGTTCACGCCCACGGATTTGCCCGAGCCGGTGGTGCCGGCCACCAAAAGATGCGGGGCTTTGGCGAGGTCGGTTACCACCGGCTGGCCGGTAATGTCCTGCCCCAGCGCGAGGGTGAGCTTAGATTTGCTTTCGGCAAACACCGGGGAATTGAACACTTCACTCAGGCGGATCATCTGCCGCTTGGGATTGGGCAGCTCCAAGCCCATGCAGGTTTTGCCCGGAATGGTTTCCACCACGCGGATGGCGGCCACGCCGAGCGAGCGGGCAAGGTCTTTTTCCAGGTTAATCACCGAGTTGCCGCGCACGCCTACATCAGGCTCGATTTCGTAGCGGGTAATCACCGGGCCGGCATAAGCATCCACCACGTTTACTTTCACGCGGAACTCGGCCAGTTTTTCTTCGATTTTGATGCTGTTTTCCAGCAGCTGTTCTTCGCTGAGGGTGGCTTCGTTGTCGTATTGCGGCGGCAGGAGCAGCTCGTTCATCGGCACATGGTAGTGGCCGAAATCGGCAAACGATACGGCGGAAACGGCCGAAACCGGCGCGGGCTGCGGCGGCAGGTCGGGCAGGGGAGGGATGCCGGGCGCGGCAGTGGGCGCGGGGCTTGCCCACGCAGCTCGCGCCTGGGCTTCGGCTGCACCTTGCTCCAAGGCTTGCTGCCATTCGTTACCGTTGTCGAATTCGATGGCGGGTTCGGCAGCCGGTGCTTGCTCGGTGAGTGAGAGGTCGGGGCGGAAGTGATATTGGGCACTGGTTTGGTCGGCGGAGTCTGAATACGTTTCAGCGGTATCGTCGCTCACAGTTTCAGCCAAGCTCCAAGGTGGGCTGTCTTCAACGGTGCTTTGCGGGAAAAAAATCGGCGGCTGTTCGGCGGTCAGCGCCGACTCCTCCTCAACTGGTTGGGCGTCGGGGTTTTCGGGCGCGGTGCCGTGATTGAATGGGGTGAAGCGGGTGGAAATCGGCAGCGGCTTAGTCTGCTGGGGCGGCACAGCCATCGGCACTTGCGCGCCCTGGCTGTGGTTCACCCGCGCGGCGGCGGGAATCACGCTCTCGCGCACGGTTTGGCGCTTGAAGCGGCTGCGTTGGCGGTTGGCTGGAGCGTCAGTTTTGGCCAGATTAGCCAAGATTTCGTCTTCATTGATTACTGGCAAATCGGGCTGCTGCGGGGCAATGGCCGGTTGTGGTGCGGGCTGGGGCTGCCGGCGTGCACGCAGGCGCTGGCGCAGAAGGTTGTTGCGGATGTCGTCGGGGCTGATGGTGTGCCGCTCTTCGGCAGGCTCTTCAGGCACAGGCTCGACTGCAGGCGGCATATGGGCTTGGATTTTTTCGCGCACATACTGCACAGCGGGATCGGTCGACGTGATTTCTTCGCGCGGCTCGGCGACGGGGGAGGGGGCTTTAATCGGCCAGTTTAGCACCACGGGTTCCAGCGGCTTAGCTTCGTCTGCTTCGTTTTTATGCAGCATACGAGTGGCTTCGGAAAGGGAAATGATGCTCGGCTCGGGTTGGTTTTCTTCGTGTTCGATGCTTTCAGGTAGCCTGTGTCGGGTGGCTTCGGCTTCGGTGATTATCGGCAAATCGGCATCGGGAGCGGATAAATCGTGGATTTCCGGCTCGGCGGCGGTATTGGTTTTGGTTTCGGCTGTATGAGAGCTATCAGTGTTGTCAACCTGTTCAGGAGTCGCATCAACGGTGGCTTCTGCCAGCAGGGCAGCTTCCGCGGCGGCCGTTTCTTCTTCGGCGGGGCTGAAAATCGGCAGTTCTTCTTGATTTTCGCTCACGTTGCGACGGCGGGTTTTTTTCTTTACGCCGCCGGCAAGCAACTCGATTTTGCGCTGCAATTCGTCCTGCACTTTTTGATAGTGCAGCTTCACTTGGGTTTGCGCGCGCTGCGGCAGCACATTGGGGCGGGCAGGCTGCTGCTGCGGGGCGTTTTCCGCTTCGGTATCAGTAGATTGCTTGTTGTTTTGGTGCCGGTTGAGATAAGTAAACTCCAGCAGCCATTCGCGCTCTTCGCGTGCGCGCCACCACAAGAGCACGGCGATGCCGGCCAACAGCAGAATCAGCAGAAAAACTAAAAACATAAACAGCGGCTCCCGAATTTGGCGCAAAGGTAGGTATTTTAACGTGTTTCCCGCCGAAATTAAACCTTGCAGCCTTGGCAAAAACCTCGGTTTTGGCGCATTTCTGCGGGATGTGCTGCCCGAACGTTTGCCTATCTGTATGATATGTTTGCGCGTTCTGTGATGCTACCGCTGTGATTGGCTATCAAACTTGCGGGTTTAATCCACTCTGCAAAAGATCTCCGCCCGCAAATTGCGGGCGGCGGGATGAAAGATTAGAGGCGGATTTCGATATTGTCGATGAGGCGTGTGTTGCCCAAACGAGCGGCGGCTAGCACCACCAGTTCGCTGTCGCCGACATGGGCTACCTGAAGATTACCCGCGTGGCGGATTTCCACATAGTCCACTTGCCAGCCGGCCTGTTTCAGGTTGGCTGCCGCCTGTTGTTCCAGTGCGGCATAGTCGCGGTTGCCGTTTTTCACCGAGCGGGCAACGGCCTGCAATTCGCGGTAGAGCTGCGGGGCTTGTTTGCGCTCGGCTTCGCTTAGGTATTGGTTGCGACTGGAGAGCGCCAGGCCGTCGGCGGCGCGGCCGATGTCTACCGGCACGATTTCCACCCGGAAATTCAAATCGGCAGCCATACCTTGCAGGATGGCCAGCTGTTGATAGTCTTTTTTGCCGAAGCAGGCGTAATCGGGCTCAACAATGTTGAACAGCTTGGCCACCACGGTGGCTACGCCGCGGAAATGCCCCGGGCGGAACGCGCCGCACAGTTCGTTTTGCAGATGGGGCGGCACCACGTTGTATTGCTGGGCCACGTGCGGATACAGCTCTTGCTCGCTCGGCGCGAAGAGCACGGCCACGCCTTCTCCGGCCAGTTTGGCGGCATCCTGCTCCAGCGTGCGCGGGTAGCGGTCGAAATCCTCGCCCTGGCCGAATTGCAGGCGGTTAACAAAAATGCTTACCACCACCTTGTCTGCCCGTTTGGCCGCTTCGCGCACCAAGGCTAGGTGCCCTTCATGCAGGTTGCCCATGGTGGGCACGAATGCCACGCTGCCGGCTTCGCGGCGCCAGTCGCGCAGTTCTTGAATGGTATGGATAATTTTCATGGCTGGTTTGCCTTATCAATAAAATGCGGCGCAGTATACTCCGCCATGCTGGGAGAGGCTACCTGAAAAACAGATGATAGGGTTTCAGGTAGCCTTCACTACGGGGTATAGCATGGAGCGTGGATGGCTTGTTTGTATTTATGTAATGCGGCTTATGCACTTCAAAATTTCAGGTAGCCTGAGCATGAGAGGGCTACCTGAAAAATATGCCGGATATGAAGCAGGCTACCTGAAAATTCTAAAATGGGTTTTCAGGTAGCCTTTCCGGGTATAAACAAACCTACTTTCGCACCAGCCGCTCCGACGCGGCGCGGGCGCGGATTTTGATTTCTTCCGTCAGATAATCCTTCATCTGCGCGTATACCAGCGTGATCACGGCAATGTCGTCGCTGAAGCCCAGCGGGCCGAGCAGGTCGGGGATGCTGTCGATGGGGCTGACGAAATATACCAGCGCGCCCACGATAATCAGCTTGGCACGTTTGGGCACGGCGGGCGACTGAAACAGGAAATACAGCGCATACAGCTGCTCCACCACCGGCCGCCCCAGCCGCAGCGCGAAACGGCGCAGCTTGCGCAAAAAGCCGTCCGGCTCGAAACGGCGGCGGCGGAATTCCGGCACGAAATCTTCGGGGCGGACAGGGTTGTCTTGATTCATAGCAAACTCCTTGCATTGGATAGGGCACAAATGGGCGCGGCAGCGGCAGGTTTCAAGTTTAATCTTCCGGCAATAGCAGCTGCGGGGTCATTGCGGCTTTCAGTTTGGCACAGAGCCTGCCGCCTTCATCAGCCTTCACGCCAAACCACCAAATGCCGGATTTTTTCACCGACCAATAATTACCCGCCCGCCAGCCGCCGTTGAGCAGATAGCTGCACAGCTGCCCCAGCCAGGGCTGGTGTCCTACCAATATTAAATAATCCGCTCCTTTGTGTTCGGCAATCAGCGCGGGCAGCTCTTCCACATGGTTAATCGGATTCAGCTCGGGTTTCACGGTATAGGGCAGGCCGAGCGCTTCGGCAGTTTGCCGGCTGCGCAGCGCCTGCGAAGCCCACACTTCCACCCGGTTGTTTAGATACGGGCGCAGCCACTGAGCCGCCGCATCGGCCTGCTGCCGACCTTTGTCGGTGAGGCCGCGTTCCAAATCGGGTACGCCATATTCGGCTTCGGCGTGCCGCCATAAAATCAGGTTCATCTTGCCTTCCTTATTCTCTGATACAATTCGCATCTTAATGCTTGGCAGCCTATGAGGCTACCTGAAAAGCATGGTTTCAATAACACAAACAAATGACAGCCTTTCCACACACCCTGCCGCCGCTTGTTTGGCAGCCCGATCCGCCCGCCGTTTCCGCTGCTTTGCGCCGCCTGATACAGGCAACCTCGCTCACCTTGGCCTTGCAGGCCACCGGCGCGGATTTCCGCGTTCAGGTAGCCTTTCAGGGCGAACGGGCGCAACTGTGGCCGGGCGAAGGGGTGGCCGGCAATGCGTTTCATGTGCGCCAGGTGTGGCTGCTGCTGGATGATACGCCGGTGGTGTGGGCGCGCAGCGTGTGCCCTTTAGCGGGGGCGTGGCCAAGCATCCTGGCTTGCGGCACGCAGCCTTTGGGCAAACGCCTGTTTGATGGCCGCCTGGCCGCTGAACGCAGCCCGCTCGCCTTCGCCGCCGTGCCGCCCGTGCAACAAGAACAAGCCGCCCGAGCCGTTTGCCTGCGCCGCTCGGCATTCGATTTGAACGGCGAAAAGATGGTGCTGACCGAAGGGTTTATGCCCGAGCTGGCGCGGTTTTTGGAAGAGTAGTTAGGATGAACTAAGGCAGCCGCTAAATGAAAAAAAGCTACCTCTATTTGCTGGCCATCATCGCCGTTAGCATCTTTTGGGGCGCATTGGCCTACCACTTTAATTTGTTTGCCTCGCTAAAATTCCGATATGTAACGCTGACGGATACTTATGCGTATGTATATAAGAGCGCTCGAGCTGGTAATATTTCTTTAGAGATAAATAACTATCCGAATGTAAATAATTATTCCATTCTTTGTATATACGCTAATAATAGCGAAGGTAGGAGTGCCTGTGATATTGTCGGATTACACAAAATCCAACGTGCCAAATTACTGGTGGCCTATTATGAGAAAAATGGCGTTGAGGATGTATCCGATACCTATTTGAAAGAGCTGGTGTATGAAGATGAAGATTCAAAAGGGGTAGGAAATGGAATATTCCACACTTTTAGTGTCTCAGATGAGCAGATAGAGCTTTCTAAAGAGGATCGGCTTGGGATAAAAAGGACTGTTCCGGTCTTGGTGATAATTACGGGGTGTTTATGGAGCATTCTATGGATTACTCTCCGGTTTTTTAAGAATAAATGATTATAAGTTTGTCCCTGCAGTGGCTTTTGGTTGCTCAATGTTTATTCTTTTCTGTTTCGGCTGAATCAAGCCTCAAATATGATTTTCCAGATGGCCTCTTTCGCAGCCGAAAGGCTACCTGCAAAGTTGCAGGCAAGTTTCCACTACTTACTCAGTCCTGCTTCTTCAGCTGGCCTTCCGATTGAATTTGTACGTTGTTTTATTAAACCTCCTATTTTCAGGTAGCCTCTCTCTCACGCCCAAAGGCTACCTGAAACCACACCCCGAGAACTCCCGTGCCTTTTCTTTCTTTCCTCTCCCCGAAGCAAGCCGAGCGTTTGGCCGTGTACCTGCAACTGATGCGCGCCGACAAGCCCATCGGCACGCTGCTTTTGCTGTGGCCCACGCTGTGGGCGCTGTGGATAGCTGCCGGTGGGCTGCCCGATTTCGGCATTCTGTTTGCCTTCGTGCTCGGCACTTTTCTGATGCGCAGTGCCGGCTGTGTAATTAATGATTTTGCCGATCGTAATTTCGACGGTGTGGTGGCGCGCACCAAAAGCCGCCCGTTTGCCACTGGCAAAGTGAGTACGCGCGAAGCGCTGCTCTTGCTGCTGGTTTTGTGTGCCGCCGCCTGCCTGTGCCTGCTGCCGCTGAATACGCTCACCAAGCTGATGAGCTTGCCCGCGCTGTTTCTGGCCTTGAGCTATCCTTTCACCAAACGTTTTTTCCCGCTGCCGCAGCTATATTTGGGGCTGGCTTTTTCCTTCGGTATTCCGATGGCCTTTGCCACCGTACAAAACCATGTGCCGCCGCTGGCCTGGCTGCTGTTTGCCGCCAATGCCTGCTGGACGCTGGCCTACGACACCATCTACGCCATGGCCGATAAGGAAGACGACCTGAAAATCGGTATTCAAACCTCGGCCATCACCTTCGGCCGCCGCGACGCCGAAGCCGCCATGCTGTGCCACGCGCTGTTTGTGCTGCTGATGGCCGCCGCAGGCTGCGCCATTCACGCCCGCTGGCCGTATTGGCTCGCGCTGGTGTACGCGGTGTGGCACCAATGCGGCCAATACCGTGCCATCCGCAGCCGCAACCGGGAAGCCTGTTTTAAGGTATTCTTATCCAACAACCGCATCGGCTGGGCTTTATGGCTCGGTTTGCTGGCGCATTACAGCGGTGGCTGATTAGGCTACCTGAAAGCTGGCCGCCGGGCACAAAATTGCCCTTCGGCGGCGGCACAGGTACAATCCTATCCTTAATGAATTTTTACGCAAGAGAAGTAACCATGAGTCTGATCGGCAATATCCTGCCCGTATCGCATATTGTGCTGGATTTGGAAGTGAGCAGCAAAAAACGCCTGTTTGAAGAAGCCGGCCTGCTGCTGGAAAGCGAATCCGGCCTGAGCCGCGCCGCTGTGTTTGAATGCTTGTTTGCGCGCGAAAAGCTCGGCACCACCGCGCTGGGGCACGGCGTGGCCATCCCGCATGGCCGGCATGCCGAAGTGCAAGCGGCCACCGGCGCGTTTATCCGCCTGAAAGAAGCTGTGGATTTCGATGCGCCCGACGGCGAGCCGGTATCGCTGGTGTTTGTGCTGCTGGTGCCGGAAAACGCTTCCGGCGAGCATTTGGAAGTGCTCTCTGCCTTGGCCATCAAGCTTTCGGATAAAGCCGTGCGCGAGCAGCTTTTGGCTGCCGAAAACGCCGAAGCCGCCCACCGCATTCTCACCGCATAACCAACAGGACGCCTATGCCCAGCATCTCCGTGCGCAAGCTCTATCAAGACAACCAGGCCAAGCTGAGTTTGGCTTGGTCGGCCGGCACGGCGGGCGCAGACAACCGCATCAGCGTGGATGCCGACAAACCTGTGTTGGCGCTGGTGGGGCATTTGAATTTTATCCATCCCAACCAAGTGCAGGTGTTGGGCGTGGCCGAAGTGGCCTATTTGGATAAGATGGCCGCCGGGGAAGTGAAGGCGAGCCTGGACGAACTCTTCGATTTGAGCATTGCCCTGGTGATTGTGGCCAACGATCTGCCCGTGCCTTTCATGCTGCGCGATTATTGCCACACCCACAACGTGCCGCTGCTCACGTCCAAAACCGAAAGCCCGTTTTTGATGGACGTGCTGCGGATTTATTTGCAGCGCGTGCTGGCTGCCTCCACCGTGAAACACGGCGTGTTTTTGGACGTGTTTGAAATCGGCGTGCTGCTGATGGGCGAATCCGGTTTGGGCAAGAGCGAGCTGGCTTTGGAGCTGATTTCGCGCGGGCACGGTTTGGTAGCCGACGACGCGGTGGAGCTCTACCGCACCGGCCCGGAAACGCTGGAAGGCCGCTGCCCGGCCGTATTGCGCGATTTTCTCGAAGTGCGCGGCCTGGGCGTGCTCAATATCCGCACCATTTTCGGCGAAACCGCCGTGCTGCCCTCCAAGCAGCTCAAGCTCATCATCAACCTGACGCTGGCCGACGACAACTACATGAAAACGCTCGACCGCCTTTCCATCCAGAGCGAAACCGAAACCATCCTCAACGTGGCCGTACGCTCGGTTACGCTGCCGGTGGCCGTCGGCCGCAACCTCGCCGTGCTGGTGGAAGCAGCGGTGCGCAACTATATTCTGCAGGCGCGCGGTAAAGACAGTACCAAAGAATTTTTAGAACGCCATACCGCCATGCTGAGGGAAGACGAACGCAGCCATGAGGATAGTGCTGATTAGCGGGCTTACCGGCTCGGGAAAAACAGTTGCCTTAAAATTGCTCGGTGATATGGGCTTCACTTGCGTGGACAATATTCCGCCCGCGCTCCTGCCACAATTGGTGGCCCAATCTGCTGCCAGCCAAATCAGCAAGCTGGCCATCAGCCTCGATATCCGCCTGCCGTATCCCCAAGACACCATCCAAAACTGCCTGCGTGCCATCCGCCGCCAAGGCCACCCCCTGCGCCTGCTGTTTCTTGATGCCGACACCGCCACCCTCATCCGCCGGCTCGACCGCCACGGCCGCCGCCATCCCCTAGCCGCCACCACCCTTACCCTGGCCGAAAGCATAGCCGCCGAGCGGCAAATGCTCCAACCGTGGCAGAGTTTCGCCTTTTGCATCAACAACTCCCATGACAGCATCGGCGATTTAAAATTTCGCATTCAAGAGTGGCTCGCTCTCAGCCACGGCGGTTTGCAGGTGGTGATCGAATCATTCGGCTTCAAATACGGCGCGCCGCTGGATTTGGATTTCCTCTTCGACACCCGTGCCTTGCCCAACCCGTATTACGATGAAAACCTGCGCGAACTCACCGGCCGCGACGAAGCCGTGCGCGCCTATTTCGCCCAATTCAAAGTCGTGCAGCAGATGGTGGCCGACATCAGCGGCTACCTAAACCGCTGGTTGCCCGAATACGCCCGCCAAACCCGCGTGCACATGCTCGTGGTCGGCATCGGCTGCACCGGCGGTCAGCACCGCTCCGTATTCGTGGCCGAAGCCGTGGCCGAACGCCTGCGCGACTACCCCGTGTGGGTGCGCCATCGCCAGCTTCCTACCACCGCCGCCCACCGCGCGTGAGCGCCAAGCATATTTGCTTTGGTTGAAGCTTGAGTTTCAGGTAGCCCCAACACCAACAGGCTACCTGAAAACGAGGCCTCCGCAGGAGGACGAGTTTCTGCGGAGCTAAAACCAGACTTCCGCAGGAGGACAAGTTTCTGCGAAGCTAAAACCAGACTTCCGCAGGAAGGCAAGTTTCTGCGGAGCGGACCGAGACTTCCGAGGGAAGGCGAGTTTCTGCAGCGCTAAAAAGATCAGTTTCAACACTGCCAATCAGTACTCCTAACATTTTCAGGTAGCCTTTTCCTGCCAAAGGCTACCTGAAACCAATAGAAAGAAAACATCATGAGCATCCAATGGTTTCCCGGCCATATGCACAAAACCAAAAAAGCCCTCATCGAGCGGCTGAAAAGCACCGATATGGTCATCGAAATGCTGGATGCCCGCCTGCCTGCCTCCAGCCAGAACCCACTGCTTGCACAGCTTTCGCGTGGCAAGCCCAAGCTCTATTTACTAAACAAACAAGACCTTGCCGACCCCGAGCTCACCCAAGTGTGGCTGGCCGAACTGCAAAATCGCCCCAACACCAGCGCTCTGGCTCTTGATGCTTCCGAACGCCAAGCTGCGCAAAAAATCACCGCCGCCTGCCGTGCGCTGGTTCCGCAGCGGCAAGGCATCGACCGTCCCCTGCGCGTGCTCATCTGCGGCATTCCTAATGTGGGCAAGTCCACCCTGATCAACGGCATGATCGGCAAAAAATCTGCCAAAACCGGCAACGAGCCCGGCATCACCAAAACCGAACAACGCCTGTTGCTTGCCGACGACTTCTGGCTCTACGACACCCCCGGCATGCTTTGGCCGAAAATCATCGTTCCGCAAAGCGGCTACAACCTCGCCGCCAGCGGCGCAGTAGGCCGCAATGCGCTGGATGAAGAAACCGTTGCTCTCGAGCTGCTCAACTATCTGCGCCAACACTACCTGCCCCAACTGCAATCTCGCTACCAAGCCGACCCGGAAGAGAGCCAAAGCTGGCAAGACACCGACTGGCTCGAATGGATCGGCCGCCGGCGCGGCGCCCTGCTTGGCGGCGGCCGCATCAACTACCAAAAAGCCGCTGAAAACACCCTCACCGATTTCCGCGACGGCCAAATCGGCCGCATCACCCTCGAAACCCCCGAACAGTGGCAAATCTGGCTTGCTGCCGCCCGCGAAGAAGAAGCCCGCCTGCAAGCCAAACGTGCCGAGCGGCAGGCTGAACGGCGTAAGGGGAAATAGGCGATATATACCAAAAGGCTACCTGAAAGCAGTTTGTATGCTTTCAGGTAGCCTTTATTTTCTTCCGTTTACAGTTTTACCATGTTGTTACAGAATCTTAAACAACCTTGCCAGCAACACATCTTGCAGCACCTGCTGCGTTTCCTCCTGTCGCAGCAGGCATGAGAGAGGCAAATCGAGTTCCACTCCTGAAACGGCTTGGCGCAAGCTGGATAAAGCCTTCATACGGTTTTTTTGTTCAAACATATCTTCCATATCGGGTTTGACGCGGAAATGCCAAAATGGCTCAAACTTCATGTGGTAAAGCGGCATGCCGAATTTTTCCTGATGATAGTCGTTTGCTACCCACCGTTGCCATTGCCGCCGAAACACCATCTGCCATTCAATTAATAATTCGTCAGAAAAGTTAATCTGTTCTGTTTTCAGGCTACCGGAAGCATATAGGAGGCACAGGCTGTACAGCAAAATAAATTTGTGTGGTGAGTGATTTTGTGCATAAGTAAAACTGGTATGCAATCCTCGGAATTGCTCTACATATTTCAACAACACCGGTAAATTCGTCATACCGAGTCCTCCTGCAAACCCCGCAATATCTCCGGCGCATCCCAATCCAAAGCCCGACAGTATTCGATAAATTCAAATATATCCATCCGCCTGTCACCTGTTTCCACTTTCCCCACGAATGAATGCACCACATCCATCCGCTCCGCCAACGCACGTTGCGACAACCCCAAATCCAAGCGCCGCCGGATAAGGAGCTGTCGCAATTTCGCATGTTCCTTGGAGTGAACCGACAGCCGGATGTTCTTCATTGCACCGATTTTAGGTACAATCACGAATGCACCTGTTTTCGGTGCAAATGAGAAAATGTATGAAAGTTATCCCCATAAACAAAGCCAATCCGTTTGAGGATATACGCCAAAACATCGCTGAAGAATATTTGAGCGAAACACAGCACTACCCTTGGATTGTTACCTTTTCAGGCGGCAAGGACAGCACCCTTGTCGCCCATTTGGTGTTTGACATGCTGCTTTCGCTGCCGCCGATGCTGCGGACGCGGCAGGTGTTCTTCATTTCCAACGACACGCTGGTGGAAAGCCCGCTGGTAGTGAAACACATGCGCCAATCTTTGGCAGAAATTCTGCGTGCCGCTGAAATTTTCAGGCTGCCCGTCAGCGGCGAAATCACCGTGCCGAAATTGCAGGACACCTTTTGGACGCTACTCATCGGCAAAGGCTACCCCACGCCCAACCGCTCAATGCGCTGGTGCACCGACCGCCTGAAAATCCAGCCTACTAGTGGCTACATCCTGCAAAAAGTAAACGAAAACGGCAAAGCCATCATCGTGCTGGGCGTGCGCAAAGACGAATCCGCCACCCGCAAGGCCAGTATCGAAAGCCACCAAAATCTAGAAAACAGCAATCTGACCCCGCACGGCGATCTGAAAAACGCGTTGGTGTACCGACCGATTGCCGATTTGAGTACCGACGACGTGTGGGAATTTCTTGCTACCAACGACCCACCCTGGGGCGGCACACACAACGATTTAATCAAGCTATACCGAGAAGCTGCCGGCGGCGAATGTCCGATTGTGCTAATGAAGACGGAAACACGGGAACAGGTGGCTGATTTGCTGCTGTGGAGTGATGCAAACGCCAGAAATCTAATGGAGAAAATTGCCTTCGAACATGGTGTATCGCCCGATGCGCTGGCCGATTTGGCAGCATGGGAGCGTGAACAACAGGAACGGATCCGCAAACGTGGCATGACCGAAGTATTCGATGAAGTTTTTGAAAACAGGAAATATTGGGGCTGAATATGTGGATACATTCAATCAGGCTGCTTAATTTCAAATCCTACCAAGAAGCGGCCTTCTCCTTTCCCGAACCGAAAAACGGGCAGAACATTGTTTTAATCGGCGCGATGAACGGGCACGGCAAAACCACTTTGTTGGAAGCGGTTTACCTGTGCCTGTATGACGCGGATGCGGTCAGCCATTTGCAGCGGGCCGGCTTGAACAGCAAAGATGTCAATTACCCGAATTTCCTGCAGGCTGCCCTGCATCACAAAGCAGCGCCGCAATACGGCCGATACCGCATCGAGCTGGAAATTGAAATCCGCCAACGGCGGCAAGGTAAGATTTGCGGCCTGAAAATCCGCCGGAAATGGCATTTCAATGAGAAAAGGCAATTTGAACGCGAAAGCACCGAAACGCGGGCAGACGTGCTGGTTGACGACCGCTACCTGCCTGTCGATTTAGCCGAATTGGACAAATATCTCAACACTTACGCCCTGCCGTTCGATTATGCGCCGTTTTTCTTTTTCGACGGCGAAAAAATCGTGCAGGCTGCAGAACGCAGCGGCACGGGTATGTGGCTCAATACCGCCCTGAAAGGCCTGTTGGGCGTAACCCTGCTGACGCGGCTTGCAGACAGCCTTGGCGATTACCGCAAACGCTGCATTTCCGAGAACGCGGGCAAAAAGATGCAGGAAGATTTGGACAAAGCCGAAAGCGCATTGACTTCTGCCCAAGTGCAATATGATGTATTCCGTGAAGAATGGGAAAAAGTACAACAGGAATGGGCGCATTGGGATGCGGAAAGAAGCAGGCTGCAACAGCAGATCGGCGGCGGCAGCGACATCCGCACTTCGCAGGATTTGCTGATGCAGCGGGAACGGCTGGAGAAGGAAATGGACGATTTCAATGCGAAGGTCAAGGCGGCGGTTAAAGCCATGCCGCTGGCCTTCCTGCCTTCAGACGGCCTGAACGCGCTAAAAATCAAACTCGAACGAGAAGCCAACCGCCTGCACCATGAAGCCGGCAGGGAGCAGATTGCGGGACGGGTAAACGATTTTTGGAGCGCGTTTGTCGGCAGCGGCAAAGTCAAAGAAGTATTGGGGCGTTCGGCTTGCGCCATTTTGGAAGACCCGCTGATGAAGGAAGCTGTAGCCGAATGCTGGAACGAATTATTTTACCCGTTGCCTGAAAATTGCGCCGAAACTATCGAGCACAACTATCTCTCGAAAAACGCCCATGCTGAAATCCAAAACGAAATCAGCCGCATACAGGGTATGCCACAAGGAAGGATAGGCAGCCTGCTGGCCGATATCGAACAGCGGCGGAGCGAACAAAAACAAGTCTTGGAAGAATTGGAGCTGCTCAAAGGCAGCAACAAAGACGAACTGGTGGAACAGCTCAAACAGGCGAACAAGCAGGCCGATATACTGAAAGAACGTTCGGGCAGCCTGAAAAGCAACGTGTTGGAAAAAGAAAAAGAATGCCGGCGCAAAAAGGATGAAGTCAGCAAACTGCAAGACAAAATCAGCGACAGCAACCCGCTGATGGTGAAGTCGCGCCGTGCGGGACAGGTAGAAAAAGTTATTGCCGCATTGACCGATGCTCTAATGCGGCAAAAGGCGGGTGAAATCGGTGAAACCGCCACCCGCATCAACCGCACCATTGCACACGATGACCGCATCCACAAAATCAGCATCGAAGCCGACGGAAGGATGGGGCTTTACGGCCGCGACGGCAGGGAAGCGCAGGTCGATTTGTCGGCCGGACAAATGCAAATTCTGATTATGTCGCTGGTGTCGGCATTGGCGGAAGTTACCCACTATCCTGCCCCCTTTGTCATCGATACCCCTTTGGCACGTTTGGATGAGGGCCACCGAGAAGGTTTGTTCAAGCATTGGAGTGGGCTGGAACAGCAGGTGATTTTGTTGTCGCAGGACACCGAAATCACCCCCGAAGTGTACCGCCGTCTCGACCCGCATATCGGCCGCACCTATCTGGTGGAAGCCGAATCACTGGACAGCGCGGGCGCATGTTCACGTGTAACTGCCGATGTTTATTTCGAATAATTAAAGGAACAATACATGTATCTGCTGCCAGACAACCGCCAGTGGGATTCCGACTATTTCCATACCCTGATTAGCGACAAACACATTATTTCCAGCAGCGAAGCCAAAGCCATACGCGAAAAACTCACCCACGCAGGTGCGTTGCCGCATCTGGACAACAACTACGAGTGGGCGGTACTCTGTATCGGCTATTGCTTTGCCAAAGGCTGGGCTCGCCAGCCGGAAAATTTGACTGCCGCCCCCGATACCAAAGGCATCGACATCCCTTCTTTCCAAACCTGCTTTCAAGACCATTCGCGGCTTTGGCTTGCCCTGTTGAGCGAAACCCTGTTCCACATCAGGCAAGGGAAACTGGCGGGAAAAGATGATTTGTACAAACTAATTGCCGACCTGTGGCATACCGGCGCGCTTGGTTTGCATGCGTTTTGGGAACGTTGCAGACAATTCAAACCCGATGACGATTTGGCACAACGGCAGGCCTTTTTGAACGAATTGGCTGAATTGGCTGTTAAAAACAGTAGCGGACGGCAACATGCAGGAGAGATTTCTAGTTCAAGCGAATTTCCCGCAGAAAATGTCGGAACACTCGATGCAGCCCGCATCAAACTTAAAACCGCACTGGACAAAACAGTCGGCAAGGGCGGCACGATACAACTAGAATACGTCGGCGTGCGCTACGACTGCTTGCGCGTACAGTTCGACTGCTATGTGGATTTGGAAAAATACCACAGCCAGATTTGCTCCGAATTAGGCATCGGCGATGACGAAATGCGCTGCGGACGCATACGCGGCGAAGCCAATACATGGCACATCAATATCCTGCGCCCGCAAGACACTTGGCGGCAATACGGGCAAAGTGAGTTTCAGACGGCCTTGCAGCAATACCGCGCATCGGCACGGCAGTTCAAACTGCCCGTGTGTATCGGCTTGGACGAACGCGGCGAACCTGTGTTTGACGACTTAACCGCTGCTGTACACAGTTTTGTTGCCGGAAAAACTGGATCGGGCAAATCCGTTTTTGTTCACAGTCTGCTGCATAGCCTCTTGCAACTGAACAGCAAGGAGCAAGTGGAAGTCGTCATTCTCGACCCGAAAAAGACCGAATATCAAACCTTTTTGCAGAATTATCCCGATTATATCCGCGAAGGGAGAATTATCACCGACAGTTCGGAGATGGATGAAATCCTGTATGAGCTTGCAGGCGAAGTAGAAAGGCGGAACGAGCTGTTACAGTTGGAAGGAAAACGCAATATTGCCGAATTACCTGAAGGCATGGTATTGCCGCGTTATATTGTCGCCGTGGTGGATGAAGTGGCCAACTTGCTAAGTAAAAACAAAGAAGTAGAAGACCTGCTTTGCCAGCTTGCCGAAAAAGCCCGTTCTGCAGGTATTTTCTTGTTGTTGTCCACACAAACACCTAACAGCGAAAGCTTCTCCCAACGTCTGCGCGCCAACATTCCCACCCGCATCGCATTTAGCGTGGTTAATGCTAGGGCATCGGAAATCGTGCTGGGTGAAGGCGGTTTGGGAGCGGAAAAACTTGTGGGCAGCGGCGACCACCTGGTTAAATGGAACGGCGGCGCAGCAAGGTTTTTGCATGGATATAACGTGTAGTAAAGAGGTATTAAAAGGCTACCTGAAAGCATACAAACTGCTTTTTAGGTAGCCTTTGTTTTGGTCGTGTCAGGGTTATTTCACCAGCTTCAGGCCTTTGTGTTTGCCGGCGGGTTTGCTGTCTTTGCCGCTGTTGCCCGCTTCGGGTTGGGGCGGGGTACTGGGTTCGTAGGGCGTGATGTCGAAGTTCATACCTTCGCCGGTTTCGCGGGCATAGATGGCGCCGATGTGGCCGACCGGAATCCAAATATCGTGCGCCACGCCGCCGAAACGGGCGGTGAAGCTGACCCAGTCGTTATCGATGTTCAGGCCGGCGCAGGCGGTGGCGCCGATATTGAGGATGATTTGGTTGTCTTTCACAAACTGCATGGGCACGCGGGTGTGCTCGTTTACCCAGACTTGGATGTAGGGTGTGTGGCCTTGGTCGCTGCACCATTCGTGCAGGGCGCGGACGAGGTAGGGTTTGAGGGTGGGGTTCATGGGCAAGATTCCTGTGTGGCGAAAGGCTACCTGAAAAACATATCGCTAAAATACTTCACTTCCTACGGCGTTGGATAGCCGCCTGGAATGAAAAATCATGATTTCAGCTAAAAGCCGCTTGTTTAGACAACGCGGAAGCGGTTTCCAAACAAACGGCCTATATGCTTAGCGGCGCATGGCTTTTTCGGCGGCGGTGAGCGCGGCGATAAAGGATTCGCGTTGGAAAATGCGCTCGGCGTATTTCAGGATGGGCGCGGCGGATTTGCCCAGTTTGATGCCGTAGTGGTCGAGCCGCCATAGGAGGGGAGCGATGGCGACGTCGATCATGGAGAAGTCGTCACCCAGCACGTATTTATTTTTAGAGAAGGCGGGAGCGAGCAGGGTGAGGCCTTGGCTGATGGCTTCGCGCGCTTTGGCCTGCTCTTTGGCCGATGTATCGGGGCTTTCGAGTTTTTGCACGTGGCTGAACAGTTCTTTTTCCATGCGGAACAAAACCAAACGGCCGCGACCGCGCATCACGGGGTCGCCGGGCATAAGCTGCGGATGGGGGAAGCGTTCGTCGATGTATTCGTTGATGATGTTGGATTCAAACAAGATGAGGTCGCGCTCAACCAATACGGGTACTTGGTTGTAGGGGTTCATCACGGAGAGATCTTCGGGTTTGTTGAAGATATCTACATCTTTGATTTCGAAATCCATGCCTTTTTCGTATAGCACGAAGCGGCAGCGGTGGCTGAAGGGGCAGGTAATGCCTGAGTATAAAACCATCATAACTGTATTCTCCCTAAACGGTGTTGCCGGCTTGGCAAGACTGCCGGCGTATGCTAGCCGCGTATTATAGCCTGCCGGCGGTTTTATGGCTAGAAAATCGATGTAACTTGATGATGTTTATGTAATTAATTTAAATTTGAGATGAGAGTAAAGGCTGCCTGAAAAAGCAATATTTCAGGTAGCCTTTGCTTATGGCTTTAAATATCCAGCTCGGCTTTGTCGCCTTCGGCTTCCATCCAGCTGCGGCGCTGGGCGGATTCGCCTTTGCCCATGAGCTTCACAAATACGTTGTGGGTGGGCTCGCTGCTGTGTTCGGGGATATGCACGCGCAGCAGGCGGCGGGTGTCGGGGTGCATGGTGGTGTCTTTGAGCTGGTCGGGATTCATTTCACCGAGGCCTTTGAAGCGGCTGATGGAATATTGGTTTTCGCGCAGGCCTTCTTTGCGCAGTTTTTCCAGAATGCCTTCGAGCTCGGCTTGGTCGAGGGCGTAGAATTTGCGCGCAGTTTTTTTTCTGCCTTGGGCGGCTACGTCCACACGGAACAGCGGCGGCTGGGCAACGTAGATGTGGCCGCGGCGGATGAGCTCGGGGAAGTGGCGGTAAAACAGGGTGAGCAGCAACACTTGGATATGCGAGCCGTCGACGTCGGCATCGGAGAGGATGGCGATTTTGCCGTAGCGCAGGCCGGAGAGGTCGGGGCTGTCGCCTTCGCCGTGCGGGTCTACGCCGATGGCCACGGAAATATCGTGGATTTCGGTGTTGGCGAAGAGTTGGTCGCGGTGCACTTCGAAGCTGTTGAGCACTTTGCCGCGCAGAGACAGGATGGCTTGGGTGTTGCGGTCGCGGGCGAGTTTGGCAGAGCCGCCGGCGGAATCGCCTTCCACCAGGAACAGCTCGTTTTCGCGGATGTCTTCGCTTTCGCAGTCGGTGAGCTTGCCGGGCAGCACGGAAATGCCGCTGCCTTTGCGTTTTTCGATTTTTTTCACCGAGCGCATGCGCTCTTGGGCCTGTTTGATGGCGAGCTCGGCAATTTTCTTGCCGGCTTCGAGGTTTTGGTTGAGCCACAATTCGACGTGGTCGCCGGCGAGGGCGGCCACGAGTTTGAGCGCGTCGCGGTTGGTGAGTTTGTCTTTGGTTTGACCTTGGAATTGCGGATCGAGCATGCGCACGGACAGCACGAAGGCGACGCGGTTGAATACGTCGTCGCTTTGGACTTTCACGCCGCGCGGCAAGAGGTTGTGGTGGGTGATGAAGTTGGATACGGCGTTGAACAGGGCTTGTTTGAGCCCGGCTTCGTGGGTGCCGCCGGCGGGGGTGGGGATGAGGTTGACATAGCTCTCGGTGGTAATGCGGCCTTCTTCCAGCCAGGTGAGGGCACAGGATACGCCTTCGCCGTCGGCAAAATCACCATGATGGCTACCTGAAACGTGGTTTTGCAGCGTAAGCAGGGGCAGGGTGTTTTCCTGCTCGGCCAGCAGGGTTTTCAGGTAGCCTTCCAAACCGTCGGGGTAGTGCCAGGTTTGGGTTTCGGGCAGGCCGTTGTGCCAGCGGGTGAGGGAAACGGTTACGCCGGGCATCAGTACGGCTTTGGCCCGCAGCAGGCGTTCGATTTCGGCGATGTCGTAGTTGGGGCTTTCGAAGTAGCGGGTATCGGGCCAGATGCGCAGGGTGGTGCCGCTGTCTTTGGCTGGGCATTTGCCGGTTTCGGCTAAAGGCTCGACCACGTCGCCGCCGGCGAAGGCGATGCGGTATTCGCGCCCTTCGCGGCGCACGGCCACTTCGAGGCGGCGGGAGAGGGCGTTGGTTACGGATATGCCCACGCCGTGCAGGCCGCCGGAGAAGGCATAAGCGCCGTCGCCGCTGGTTTTGTTGAATTTGCCGCCGGCATGCAGGCGGGTGAACACCAGCTCGACCACGGGCACATTTTCTTCTGGATGCAGGCCCACGGGAATGCCGCGCCCGTTGTCGGATACGGAAAGCGAACCGTCTTCGTGAATTTCCACATTGATGCGGCTGGCGAAGCCGCCGAGGGCTTCGTCGGCAGCGTTGTCGATGGCTTCCTGGCAGATGTGGGTGGGGCTGTCGGTGCGGGTGTACATGCCGGGGCGTTCTTTTACCGGCTCCAGGCCTTTGAGGACTTTGATGCTGCTTTCTGAGTATTGCTTGGTCATGGGTGTGTTCACGTTTCAATTAGGCTTATAGCTGAAGCAATTATTTTTTCCTACCAGGCGGCGAGCCGCAGACAGTACAGAGTAGTACGGCAAGGCGAGCCAACGCGGTAGGAAGGAATAAGTGCTGCAGCTATATTTTAACATATTGGGATTGGTGCTTTATGGCTATCCAAGCTTTGCCTGGTCTACAAGAAACAGGCTACCTGAAAGTGAGTGGAACAAAATTTCAGGTAGCCTGTGTTGGGAATGGGGCTGGGCTTTAGCCTGCTTCGACATCTTGCTACAAAGCAGCGAGTAGTTCGGCTTGGCTGCATACGGCAGTGCCGAGTTTGGCTACCACCACGCCGGCAGCGGCGTTGGCGATGTGCATGGCTTGGCGCAAGTTTAGTTTGGCGGCCAGGCCGAGGCCTACGGTGGCGATGACGGTGTCTCCCGCGCCGGATACATCGAATACTTCCTGCGCGCGGGTGGGCTGGTGGCTGATGTGCTCCGCCTCATACAGGCTCATGCCTTCTTCGCTGCGGGTGAGCAGGATGGCGTTTAATTGCAGGTGGCGGCGCAGGGCTTCGGCTTTTTCGGTGAGCTCGGCTTCGTTACTCCACGAGCCGACCACTTGGCGCAGTTCGTTGCGGTTGGGAGTGATGAGGCTGGCGCCGGCGTATTTTTCGTAGTCGTCGCCTTTGGGATCGATTAACACAGGTTTGTTGTGCTCGCGGGCGAAATCAATCATATCGGCTACCTGAAACAGGCAGCCTTTGCGGTAGTCGGAAAGGATAACCGCATCGTAGTCCGGCAGCAGACTGCGGAAACGGCGGTTGAGCCGATCCAGCACGTCTTGGCTGGGCTTCTCTTCAAAATCAATGCGCAAAAGCTGCTGATTGCGCGAGAGCACACGCAGTTTCACGGTGGTGTCGATGGTTTCATCGTGCTCTAAAAAGGTTTGCACACCATTGCTTTGGATGATTTTTTCCAGTTCGTTGGCGGCTTCGTCTTGGCCGACCACCGACAACAGGGCAGCCTGGCCGCCTAGGGCTGCGATGTTGCGCGCCACGTTGCCGGCGCCGCCGGCGCGCTGGTCCATGCGTTCGATTTTGGCCACAGGCACAGGGGCTTCGGGGGAAATACGCTCCACTTCGCCAAACCAGTAGCGGTCGAGCATGGTGTCGCCCACCACCAGCACGCGGGCGGATTGGAACTGTTGGGGGAGTGTGGTGAGAGGGGGATTCATGGCTGATCTCCGATATCAATTAAGAGGGATAGGGGTTATTGCGCAAGTATTTGAAGCAGTTGTTTAGCTTCACATGAGAAATATATGACTGTAATAGACTGCCTTGAGAGCCACAACGGAGGTTAGGCAGGCCGCAAAATAAATTCAGCGGCGGCATGCACGTGGATTTCCGTAGTGTCGAACAGTGGCGCGGCTGTATCTTCTGGGCGTACCAGCAGGCCGATTTCGGTGCAGCCGAGAATGATGCCCTGCGCGCCTTGGGCGGCCAGCCGTTCGATGGTTTGCACATAGAAACGGCGGCTGTTTTCGGTAAAGTTGCCCACGCAGAGCTCTTCGAAAATGATGCGGTGGATTTCAGCCTGCATGCCTTCATCCGGCACGATGGCTTGGATGCCGCGTTCGGCCAGACCCTCGCGGTAGAACTCGTCCTGCATGGTAAAGCGTGTGCCGAGCAGGCCGACGGTGCGGATGCCTCGTGCGCGGATGCGTTCGGCCACGCTGTCTAAAATATGCAGAAAGGGTACGCCGATGGCGGCCTGTATCGGGGCGGCAACTTTGTGCATGGTGTTGGTGGCCAGGAGGGCGGCGTCTGCGCCGGCCTGCTCCAGAGTACGAGCGGCTTGGGCGAGGATTTCGCCGGCTTTGTGCCAATCGCCGCGCTGCTGGCAATCCACGATTTCTTGAAATTCAACGCTGGCAAGCAGGATGGGCGCGCTGTGGTTGCCGCCTTTTTGCCGGTTGATGAGGCGGTTGATTTGAGTGTAGTAGGCGGCGGTACTTTCGGGTGACATGCCGCCGATGATGCCGAGTGTGTTCATGCGGTCTTTCTTTCGGATGGGTTTCAGGTAGCCTGCGGGCAGTATGGGCTACCTGAAAAATCAGCGGCGGTGCCGCCGCACGAAATCCAATTCGTTTTTGGCGGCCTGATCGTTCGGATTCAGCCGCAGGGCTTGCAGGTAGTATTGCTCGGCGGCCTGCCATTGGCCGCGCTCTACGGCGGCATAGCCTTGCCCACGTAGCGCCACGCCTTGGAAAAAGACAGATTGCGCCCGGTCGGGCAGAGTTTTGGCGGCTTCGGTTAGCCGGTTGAAGATTCTGCCACTGGTTGCAAAATCTTTTTGCCCGTTGGCCACTTGGCCGTGTTCGCTTCGTTTTGTGCCTTTTTATTGGCCGGTACATTCATGCGCACCACTTCGGAACGCGATTCGGCAAAAGCAGCCTACACGGGCAGCAGAGCCAGCAACATGATGGCAGACAAAGATTTTCTCATAGATTATTCCTTAAATAATTATGGGGCTTAGGAAGCAAAATCACTCAATATGGTGATAAGCTTCTGAAATGAATTTAAAAAACAAGTACCAAAAGTTCAGTAAAATTACCGAGCCCAAATTTCGCCAGCTCCTGCGGCTGTTTGCTTTGGATTTGACTGCCTCCGATACCGCAAAACTGACGGGTGTCAGCATCAGAAGTGTCAACAGCCTGTACCTGAAATTGCGCCGGCGTTTGGCTGACGAATGCGGGAGGCAGGCACCTTTATACGGCATTGTAGAATTGGACGAATCCTATTTCGGTGCCAAACGTATCAGGGGCAAACGCGGGCGCGGTGCGGGTGGGAAAACCATCGTTTTCGGCATTTTGAAACGTGGGGACAAGGTTTATACCGGGATTGTTCCCGATATTTCCAAAGCAACGCTGCAAAAGGTCATTAGAGGCCGTGTCGGTATCGGGAGTGTCATCAATACCGACGGTTGGCGCGGTTATCGGGGATTGGTCGATATGGGTTTTGCCAAACATTTCAGGGTACATCATGGTGACAATGAGTTTGTTCGCGGTACGCGGCATATTAACGGTATTGAATCTTTTTGGAGCTGCGCCAAGCATCGCCTGGTGCAATTTGACGGGGTGCCGAAACATACGTTTTACCTGCATTTAAAAGAAACCGGGTTCCGCTTCAATCACAGGCATAATGATTTATACAAAATACTGCTGAGAATGTTGCGTGAAAATCCTTTAAAATAAATTTTGCTTCCTAAGCCCCATAATTATTTATCGGATTGATGTGCAGGCTGCCTGCAAAACTGCCACAGCCAAAATAGCACGGGCAGATGTGCCAAAAATACCGCCAGCAACGGCAGCGGATAACCCGAACTCGCCGCCGCCCACAGGCTACCGTCCAGCGAAACCAAAGCGCAAGCTGCCAGCAAAACCGCCAAATTCAACACATACGCCGCCGCTGCAACGGGGCGAGGGAAAAGCTGCATGAACACGGCAAAGGCAAACCCCATGAGCGCCGACGCCAGCAAATGCACATCATCGCTGCCGGACGACTGCGGATAAACCCAAGCGCCGTCCGCCGCACGCAAAATTGGCAGCGCGCCCGGCATTTGCCGCAGGCAAACTCCCACCGCCACATTGGCAAGCGCGCAGAAAAAAAAGGATTTTTTCATGTTCATGCTCCTTTATTTCTTCTGCACCAGCTTCCAGGCATTTACGCCGAACAGCAGCGCCATCAGCAGTACGACTTCTTTCAGCAAGCCCATTTTCCAGCCAGGACGGACATTCAAATACACCGAGATATAGCCTAACACCAATACCGGCAGCGTGCCGAAAAAGCAGAGATACAGCGTGCGCAAAAATGTGCCTGAAAACGATGTGTACAGAAGCAAAGTTGTGCCGATACCGCCGATTAAGGCGCGCAAAAACAATACGCCGAATGTTAATCCAAACAATTTTGCCGTTTCCTGCAGGATTTAGTCTCCCATCGTGGCCAGGAGTTCGGCCTGGTGTTCGGCAATCAGGGCGTTGGTGATTTCTTCCATATCGCCGTCCATCACGAAGTCGAGCTTGTGCAGGGTGAGGTTGATGCGGTGGTCGGTAACGCGGCCTTGCGGGTAGTTGTAGGTGCGGATGCGTTCGCTGCGGTCGCCGCTGCCGATGAGTGATTTGCGTTCGGCAGCTTCTTTGGCCTGGGCTTCGCGTTTTTGTTTGTCGTTCAGGCGGGCGGCGAGCACTTTCATGGCTTGGGCTTTATTGGCGTGCTGGCTGCGTCCGTCTTGGCATTCTACTACCATGCCGGTGGGCAGGTGGGTGATGCGGATGGCGGAGTCGGTTTTGTTGATGTGCTGGCCGCCGGCGCCGGATGCGCGGAAGGTGTCGATGCGCAGTTCGGCGGGGTTGAGCTGGATTTCTTCGAGCTCGTCGGCTTCGGGCATCACGGCCACGGTGCAGGCGGAGGTGTGGATGCGGCCTTGGCTTTCGGTGGCGGGCACGCGTTGCACGCGGTGGCCGCCGCTTTCAAATTTGAGCCGGCCGTAGGCGCCGATGCCGGCAATACGGGCGATGACTTCTTTGTAGCCGCCCAAATCGCTTTCGTTGGCGGAAACGATTTCGACCTGCCAGCGGTTGCGCTCGGCATAACGGGTGTACATGCGCAGCAAATCGGCGGCAAACAGGGCGGCTTCGTCGCCGCCGGTGCCGGCGCGGACTTCGAGGAAGATATTTTTGCCGTCGTCTTCGTCTTTGGGCAACAGGAGTTTTTGCAGCTCGGTATCCAGCGTTTCGATTTTGGCTTTGGCGGCTTCGATTTCTTCGGCGGCGAAGTCTTTCATTTCGGGGTCGGCCAGCATGTCTTCGGCGTCGGCAAGGTCGCTTTCGGCTTGGCGGTATTGGCGGTAGGTTTCCACTACGGGGGTGAGCTCGGCGTGCTCTTGGTTGAGCTGGCGGAAGCGGTTGATGTCGGCGGTGGCCTCGGGGGTGCTGAGCAGGGCGGTTACTTCTTCGAGCCGCTCGGAGAGGGATTGGAGTTTGTCGAGAACGGAGGGTTTCATGTGGGCTCTTTCAAACAATTTTCAGGTAGCCTCAAACGATAGGGGCTACCTGAAAAGGATTATAGCAAATGCGGCCGGGTTTGCCGCCGTGCCTACATGCGGCTGAGTTCGCGCTGCAGGGCTTGGATGTTTTGCTGGCGGTCGAGCACGTCGCTTTGCAGGCTGCTCACGCGGGCTTGGTGGGCCTGGTAGGCTGCGCCGTCGCCTTTGGGCATGGTGCGGCTTTCGGTGAGGGCTCTTTGCGCGGTGGCCAGGGCACGGCGCTCGTTGGCCAGCTCTTGCTCGAGAATCATGCGCCGGCCGCTGTTGGTACGGCCGGAAGGGGCGGCTGCGGCCACGGGCTGCGGGGCGGGCGCATGATATACGGCGGCTTGCTGGCTGCCGGCGGCAGCGGCGCGCTGCGGAGCAGGTGCGGCGGCTACGGGCGCAGGAGCAGGGCGCGGTCGGGCGGCGCTATAGCGGCCGATGGTGGGCAGGTCGGCACGTTGGCAGCCGGGGCCTGGTTTGCTGCTGTAGCTGCCGTTGCCGCAGGAATAAACGGGGCCGGCAGCTGCGCTGAGGCAGCTTAGGGCGAAAATGGCAAGTAATGTAGTTTTCTGCATTTTATTTTCCCTTTTCTAATGTTTGCTGGCCGAATTCCTGTTCGACAGCCTGATACACGGCTTCGAGCTGTTCTTGCAGGGCGAGCCAGTCTTCTTCTATTTGTGCTAATTGTACTTTGACTTCGGCTGTTTTGGCTAAGTATTGGTGCAATTTGGCTTTATTGTGTTCCTTATATGCTTCTTCATCGGCGAGGAAGGCTTCGCATTCGGCTTGCTCGGCGCTGAGTTTGGCCATGAGCTGTTCGGCTTTCTCGATTTTCTGCTGAATGGGTTTGCCGCGCCGGGCGCGTTGCTGGCGGATTTGGGCGGCGAGGCGTTTTTCGTCTTTGCGGTTTTGGCCGGCGGCAGAAGGAGGCGGGGCGGCTTCCGGGTTGCTTTGGGCCAGGCGCAGGCGGCGGTAGTCGTTGAGGTCGCCTTCGAAAGTTTTCAGGTAGCCTTGGTCGATGAGCAGGAAGCTGTCGGTAGTGGCTTCGAGCAGGCTTCTGTCGTGGGAAACGACGATGAGCGCGCCTTGGAAGCTTTGCAGGGCCACGGTGAGGGCGTGGCGCATATCGAGGTCGAGATGGTTGGTGGGCTCGTCGAGCAGGAGCAGGTTGGGTTGCTGCCATACGATAACGGCCAGCGCGAGGCGGGCTTTTTCGCCGCCGGAAAAGCCGGTGATGGGCTGGATGGCCATATCGCCGGCGAAGTCGAAGCCGCCGAGGAAGTTGCGGATGTCTTGCTCTTTGGCTTCGGGGCTGAGGCGCTGAATGTGCCAGAGCGGGCTTTGGTCGGCACGCAAGGTGTCGAGCTGGTGTTGGGCGAAATAGCCGATTTTGAGTTTGTCGGCACGGATAATTTGGCCGCTTTGGGGCTCCAGGCTACCTGAAAGGGCTTTAATCAAGGTGGATTTGCCACTGCCGTTTACGCCGAGCAGGCCGAGACGGGCGCCGCTTTCGAGCGAGAGGGTGATTTGGTGCAGAACGGTTTGCCCGCCGTAGCCGAGGTCGACTTGTTCGAGCTTAAGCAGAGGATTGGGCAGGTGTTCGGGCGGGGGAAAGGAGAAGCTGAAGCTGCTGTCGAGGTGGGCGGGGGCAACCAGCTCGAGTTTGGCTAGGGCTTTTACGCGGCTTTGGGCTTGTTTGGCCTTGGTGGCTTTGGCTTTGAAGCGGTCGATAAAGGATTGGAGGTGCTGGATGTGCGCCTGCTGTTTAACGTAGGCGGTCTGCTGGTTGGCAAGGCGTTGGGCGCGTTGTTGCTGGTAGAAGTCGTAGTTGCCGCTGTAGCTGTGCAGCTGGCGTTGGGCGAGCTCGATGGTGTGGTTGGTGGCGGCGTTGAGGAAGTCGCGGTCGTGGGAGATGATGATTTGGGTGCAGGGCAGGGCGGAGAGGTAGCTTTCCAGCCACAATACGGTTTCGAGGTCGAGGTGGTTGGTGGGTTCGTCGAGCAGGAGCAGGTCGGCGCGGCACATGAGGGCTTGGGCAAGGTTGAGGCGCATGCGCCAGCCGCCGGAAAAGGCTTTGACGGGGCGGCTGTGTTCGGATTGGCTAAAGCCCAGACCGTTCAATAGCTTGGCTGCACGGGCAGGGGCGCTGTAGGCGCCAATTTCTTCAAGCTTGGCGTGACATTCGGCAATGGCGTGCCCGTCGTTTTGCGCTTCGGCTTGCTTGAGGGCTACCTGAAAAGTTTGCAGCTCGGCATCGCCTTGCAACACATAATCCAGTGCGCTGATTTCCAGAGCGGGGGTTTCTTGCGCTACGGCGGCGAGTTTCCAATGTGGGGGCAGGTAGATGTCGCCGGCGTCGGCACCGATTTCGCCTTTAATCAGGGCAAACAGGCTGGATTTGCCGCTGCCGTTTTTGCCGATGAGTCCGACCCGGCGGCCGGGGGCAATGCGGGCGGAGGCTTGTTCGAGCAGGACTTTGTTGCCGCGTTGCAGGGTGAGGCGGTTGATTTCTACCATATTGTTTGATATGTGGGAATCTGAATTTTTTAGATGAAGAGGCTACCTGAAAAATATTTTTCAGGTAGCCTTTGCTGAGTGGTTCGGCTAACGGTGTAGTTCCAACGCCAAAAACAGTTTGCTGTTGCCGCGCTGGATGAGCAGGGCGACGGTACGGTCGGCGTGGTTGAGGGCTTGGTTGAAGCTGTTTTCGTCGCTCACGGCTGTACGGTTTACCATCAGGATGATGTCGCCGCGCCGTAGGCCGGCTTGTTGGGCTGCGCCTTCAACCTGCAAAACCAATAGGCCTTGCCCTTGGCTGCGCAGTTGCAGGCCGGTAGGCTCGGAGGTGAAGCTGCTGCCGTTATCGGCATTGGTGCCGCTGCCGGATTGGTTGCCGGCATCGGCGCTGCCAGTGTTGCTAGAACCGAGGGTAACTTGCACTTCTTCGCGTTTGCCGTTGCGCCAAATGCCGAGGGTGAGCTGGGTGCCAGGTGGCATCATGCCGACGAGCACGGGCAAGTCGCTGGAGGCTTTCACGTTTTCGCCGTTAACACTTTGCACAATGTCGCCGGGCTGGAGGCCGGCTTTGTCGGCAGGGCCACCGGGAGTTACCTGCGAAATCAGTGCGCCGTTGGCGGCTTGGAGGCCGAAGGATTGGGCTAAATCGAAGCTTACTTCTTGAATCACCACGCCGATGCGGCCGCGTTCAACTTTGCCGTTGCGGCGCAGCTGGTCGGCCACATTCATAGCCACATCGATGGGGATGGCGAAAGAGATACCCATAAAGCCGCCGGATTGGCTGTAGATTTGGGAATTTACGCCCACCACTTGCCCGCGCAGGTTGAACAGTGGGCCGCCAGAATTGCCGGGATTGATGGCCACGTCGGTTTGGATGAAAGGGGTATAGTTTTCATTGGGCAGGCTGCGGCCTTTGGCGGAAACGATGCCGGCGGTTACGCTGTTGTCGAAGCCGAAGGGTGCGCCGATGGCGGCTACCCATTCGCCTACACGCAGGGTTTTGGGATCACCGATTTTGACGGTGGGCAGGCCTTGCGCGTCGATTTTTAACAGGGCGATGTCGGTTTGGGTGTCGGAGCCGACTAGGCGGGCGGTGTATTCGCGGCGGTTGTTGAGCACGACTTTGATGCTGTTCATGCCGCTGAGAACATGGGTATTGGTGAGGATGTAGCCGTCGGAGCTAATGAGGAAGCCGGAGCCGAAATTGTATTCGTCGTCACCAGGCTCGACTAAATCGGCTTGGTTGGGCTGCAGGCGTTTGAAAAATTCGGAGAAGGGGTCGTTTTCCGGCAGCTGGTCGATATTATCTTCACCACCGGCTAGGGCGGTGTTTTCATTGGTGCGGCTGGCTTGAATATTAACCACGGCACCGCCTTCCTGTTCAACCAATTTGGTGAAATCGGGCAGCAGCATATCAGTACCGCCTGCGGGCGCGCTCACGGTACGGACGAACTCGGAGTCGCTAGCGGGGGCTTCTTCTTTACCGCATCCGCCTAAGAGCAGCAGGGCGAGCAGGAGGGAAAGGAGGGGGCGGGTGGTGTTTGGCATGGTAACAACAATATTGTATTGGCAGGAGGGTAGGTATTGTATAACTAAAGCATTTAATTAGCTATGGCGGGCAAGGTTGCCTTGCTTTGGCGGGATGTGTTGACCGTGAGGGATTTTAGCTGAGCGGAATAACTATATTGGGCTGTGGTCTTGCTGAGATGTGTTTTCAGGTAGCCTTTAACTAAGTTGGATGGGGTGCCTGAAAGCACAAAAAGACAGGTTATTACCTGTCTTTTCATATAAGCGGCTACTTAGGCCGGCTGAATATTAGAGGCTTGTTTGCCTTTCGGGCCGGTGGTTACTTCAAAAGAAACTTTCTGGCCTTCTTTCAGGGTTTTGAAGCCATTCATGTTGATGGCTGAGAAGTGGGCAAACAGATCTTCGCCGCCTTCATCGGGAGTGATAAAACCAAAACCTTTAGCATCGTTAAACCATTTAACAGTACCAGTTGCCATACAATACATCCTATCTAAAAAACAAAATATCAGAAAAAGCAGGGTTGGCAAAGCAGGAAAACGACTGTGTTGGGTAAAACGGTTTGTTCAGCTGCCGAGCCAGAGCAATTTATCCGGCCTGCCGCGCTTGCGGGAGTAAGTTTCCCGCAGCTGGAATTAACAGTCAAGTAATGTTTGAATAATAACGTTAAAAATCGCAAAAAAAAGACAGAAATCTGAGCGTTTGCCCTTATTTTGTATTTCATCGTGTGGTTGAATATAATTTGCTGGCATCATCCTGCGGCTAGTTTGTGTAAAAATGGCAACCAACAAATCAGGGTGATTTACAATTCAAAACAGATTTATGGCTAAAGTTGTTATCTTCAATGTAGCAGCATTGGTTTTTTATCAATGGGTGGGGAATAATGGCTTCAGTCAACTGCAACAATACATCTTGAAGAATTAAAGTTATGTCTGATACCGAACAGGCGCTCCGACCAGAAGTCGTCCGAGAAAACGCGCCACCGCCCAAGAAATACGGTGTATTTTTGCTGAATGATGATTACACACCGATGGATTTTGTGGTCGGTTTGCTTACTGATATTTTCAGGCTACCTGAAAATCGGGCAGAGGCGGTGATGTTGCAAGTGCATCACGAAGGTAAAGGCTTGTGCGGTATTTATCAAAAAGATATTGCTGATACCAAGCATCAGCAAGTGCAAAACCTTGCCCGGCAGGCCGGCCATCCGCTGCTGAGTACGGTTGAGGAGGTGTGAGCCATGTTGTCAAAAGAATTGGAAAGCATTTTGCAGGTGATTTATGCCGATGCGCGCATGCAGCGCTATGAATTTATCGGCATCGAATACCTGTTGCTCTCGCTGGTGCAGGAGAGCGACGAAGTGCGGGCAGTGTTAAAAAGCTGCGGTGCGAACATCCCGGTTTTGGCCGAACAGCTGGCCATCAGTATTGAAGAGAACACGCCGATGTTGCCCGAGGATTCTCCGATCAGCAGCGAAACCCAGCCTACGCTCGGCTTCCAGCGCGTGATTCAGCGTGCGATTGTGCATGTGCAGTCGGCAGGCAAACGACAAGTGCAGCCGGTGGATGTACTGGTAGCGATTATGTCGGAAAAAAACAGCCATGCTGTGTATTTCCTGGGCTTGCAGTCGATTGGCCGCAGCGAGATTCTCAACTATATCGCGCACGGCATCGTGCCCGATCGCGTAGCAGAAACGGATAAAGGCGACGAAGTTGAGCAGGAAGGTGGCGAAGAGGGCAAACCTATCCGTCATGCCCTAGCTAAATATACCGTCAACCTTAATATTGAAGCACGCGAAGGGCGTATCGATCCGCTGGTTGGCCGCGCCATGGAGTTGGAGCGCCTCATGCAAACCCTGTGCCGCCGCCGCAAAAACAACCCGCTGTTGGTGGGTGAGGCCGGTGTGGGCAAAACAGCGTTGGCTGAAGGCTTGGCCTACCGTTTGGAACACAGCGATGTGCCTGATGCACTCGCTGGCGCCACTGTGTTTGCGCTGGATATGGGCTCGCTCTTGGCCGGCACCAAATATCGCGGCGACTTCGAGGCTCGTATCAAAGCCGTGCTCAAAGAGCTGGCCAAAATTGAGCATTCCATTCTATTTATTGATGAAATCCACACCATCATCGGCGCAGGCAGCACCACCGGCAGCACCATGGATGCTTCCAATCTGCTCAAACCGGCTCTCTCTAAAGGCCATCTGCGCTGTATCGGTGCCACCACCTATGATGAATACCGCACCATTTTCGCCAAGGACCATGCCTTAAGCCGCCGTTTCCAGAAAATCGACGTGCCCGAGCCCAGCGTAGCCGAAACCGTAGAAATCCTTAAAGGCCTGCAACCTGCGCTCGAAGACTTCCACCAAATCCGCTTTTCTCAGCACGCCCTGAATGCTGCTGCCGAGCTTTCGGTACGCTACCTGAACGACCGCTTCCTGCCCGATAAGGCCATCGATTTGATTGACGAAGCCGCTGCCGCCCAACGTATCCTGCCCGGTGATAAACGGCGCAAAGTGATTGAAGCCGCACAGATTGAAGAAGTGGTGGCCAAAATTGCCCGCATTCCCGAGCAAACCGTATCCAAAGACGATAAAGAAGTGTTGCGCCATTTGGAGCGCAACCTGAAAAACATGGTGTTCGGCCAAGATGCTGCTATCGAGGCATTGGCTGCCGCCATTAAGATGTCCCGTTCCGGTCTGGGGTCGGCAGAAAAGCCTATTGGCAGCTTCCTGTTTTCCGGACCCACCGGTGTGGGCAAAACTGAAGTTGCACGCCAGCTTGCCTATATTTTGGGTGTGCCATTGCAACGCTTCGATATGTCTGAATACATGGAACGCCACGCCGTGGCTCGCCTCATCGGTGCGCCACCCGGCTACGTTGGCTTTGAGCAGAGCGGCCTGCTCACCGAAGCGGTAAACAAACAGCCCTTCTGCGTGTTGCTGCTGGATGAAATCGAAAAAGCCCACCCCGATGTGCACAATATCCTGTTGCAAATCATGGACTACGGCACACTCACTGACAACAACGGTCGTAAAACCGATTTCCGTAACGGCATCGTGATCATGACTACCAACGCCGGTGCCGAAAGCCTCAGCCGCCCCGTGCTCGGCTTCACCCGCCAGCGCATGAGCGGCGATGAGGGCGATGCGCTGAAAAAAGCCTTTACCCCAGAATTCCGCAACCGCTTAGATGCTGTGATTTCCTTCGCCCCATTGGACACCGAAATCATCGCCAAAGTAACTGACAAATTCCTGCTTGCCCTGGAGCAGCAGCTGTTGACCAAGAATGTGGAAGCCCATTTTACCACCGGCCTGCGCAGCTACTTGGCCGAGCAGGGCTTTGATCCGCAAATGGGTGCCCGCCCCATGCAACGGCTGATTCAAGACAAAATCCGCCGCCTGCTCGCCGACGAGCTGCTTTTTGGCCGCTTAAGCAAAGGCGGTGAGGTAACCATCGGCTACGATGCCAAGACTGACAAAGTTACCCTTGCCTTCTCTGCCGCCAAAGCCAAGCGAGGCAAAGTGGCGGATGCCAACGGTTGATACAGGGCAGATATGGTTTGTAGTGTAAGCGTATTGTAGTTTCTTAAGGAATGCTCAGCTTCTTTTGAGGGCGATAATTTGACTGCATTGAAGCGGATATTTTCAGGTAGCCTGTACTGTGCTTAGGCTACCTGAAGATTGGCTTCAAGACAGCTATCTCTTTGTTTTCGCTTCGTTGAAGTTTTGTTTTCAGGTAGCTTGCTGGTAGGAAGAAAAGTTGGTGCTGGTTGATATTTAAAGGCTACCTGAAGAGTGGTTCGCAGAAATTGCGCTATTGTGTTTCAGGTAACCTTTTCTTCTATCCTATCCCCACACAGTCATCCCGCATAAAAATTGTCTGTAAGCAGTTTTACCCACCTGCTGGGGGCTTGCCAAACCCCCGTCTTTCGGGCAAAGTTCGTCATTTTCTTGGCCACCCTTCATTTCGTTTGGCAAGCCTCTCATTATGTCTGAACCCATTCTCTCGCGGCTGGATACCCTGCTCAAAGTTGAAACACCGGAAGCCATTGATATTTATCTGCGTCCGGCTTCGGTGTTTGCCCGTTCGCGCGCTTGGTTTGTTGATTTTATTCTCCGCGGTATTTGGCTGATGCTCTCCACTATGCTGTTTGCATTTATCTTTTCTGGTACGAATGGCGGTGATGACGGCAATATCGCCCAAGGCCTGTTCTTCTTTCTGCTATTTGTTAATATTTTCTTCACACTGTGGTTGTATTTCGTGGTGTTTGAAGTGTGCTGGAACGGGCAGACGCCGGGTAAGAAAATCTTCGGTTTACGTGTGATCAACGATAACGGCACGCATATCTCCTGGTCTGCTTCGTTGCTGCGCAACCTGCTGCGTGTGTTTGACAGCCTGCCGTTTTTCTATGGTATCGGCATGATCTGCGGCCTGTGCAATCCTTACGGTCGCCGCTTGGGCGATATTATGGCTTCTACGGTAGTGGTGTATGTGGATAAAACGCGCGGGCAGGCTGAGCGTATGGATTTAGGCAATATTGAAGCGATTACCCCGCCCGTGGCGCTTACACGCGAGGAACAACAGGCAATTTTGAGCTTTGTTGAACGCCGCCGCCATTTGAGCGCGGCGCGTACCGGCGAGTTGGCACAGATGATGGTGGGGGCGATTTTCGGCCAACAGGAAGACGAACGCGGCGCCGAGCGGTTGATATTGGGTTTGGCCAAATATTACGCGGGTGAACAGCGGAAGGAGGCGGTGTGAGGCAACTGTTTTTTGAAGAACAGCATCAGGCATTTTGGCGCACGTTCGAGCAGGATTTGCAGCAGCTGGAAAAACGGCGTGGCAGCCTGAGTGCGCAGAAAACCGCTTTGTTTATGCAGGACTACCGCACGGTTTGCCACCATTTGGCGGTGGCCACCGATCGCTGCTATTCCGGTGGCCTCACCGATTATCTGCAATATCTGTGCGAACGCGCGCACCAGCTTTTGTATGTGGGACAGCAGGTATCGTTGTGGGTACGTTGTCGCGATTTCGTGATGCAGGGCTTCCCGCAGCTGGTGCGGCGTGAGAAAAAATTGGTCTGGCTGGCGCATGCGCTGTTTTACCTGCCGTTTGTCGTGGCTTTCCTGCTCACGGCGTTTTATCCCGACAGTGTGGACAAAATTGAAGGCTTACAACATGGTCCGCAATTGGCGGATAGCTATAAAGAGATGCTGGATCAGTATAGTGAGGGTACCAACCGCGAGGCGTGGAGAAACTTTTTGATGGCCGGTTTTTATATTTTTAATAATATAACCATCGCGTTTCAAAGTTTTGCCAGCGGCATTCTGTTTGGTTTGGGCACGGTGTATCTCACGGTGACGAATGGTTGGGTAATCGGCGGGGCAATGGGCTATATGACCCGCGATCCGGCCGGGCCGGCCTTTTTCTCGTTTGTGGGTGCGCACGGCGCATTTGAGCTCACCGGCATCGTGATGGCTGCGGCAGGCGGCCTGCGGTTGGGTTTGGCGCTGCTCAAGCCACAAGGCTTGTCGCGGCGCGATGCCTTGCGCCTTCAGGGTAAACAGGCTGTTGGGCTGATGAATGGCGGCTTCCTGATGCTGTTTATTGCTGCGTTTATTGAAGGTTTTTGGTCGCCGATTACCAGTATTCCGATGATTTTGAAATATATTGTTTCCGTGGCCATGTGGCTGTTGGTGTATGCCTATCTGCTGTATGCGGGCAGGAGGACAGCATGAATATTTGGGAAACCCGCCTGAATTTCCGCCCGCGCAGCGGCTGGGAGGCTTTGGATTTGGGTTCACGCCTATTTCAAGAGCGGCCGGCACTGTATATGGCGGTGTGGGCCACCTTGTCACTACCGGTGTATGTCTTGGTTCTGGCTTTGTGCTGGCAGCAGCCTGAATGGGGCGGTTTTTTGGTGTGGTGGCTGAAGCCGCTGTTTGAAGCGCCGGTGCTGTGGCTGATGTCGCAGCAGGTGTTCGAGCCGCTGCCGCCATACCGGCAATGCGTGCGCACGGCGTTTAGGCAGATGTGGCGGCCGCGCTTGATTGGTGATTTAACCTGGCGGCGCTTCAGCATGCGCCGCAGCCTGGTGTTACCGGTTACGCTCTTGGAGGGCTTGAGCGGCAAGGCGCATCAGCGCCGCTGTAATGAATTGTCGCGCCAAAGCGGCGGTGCAGCCAGCTGGTTGGCATTTTTCGGCATCCATCTGGAAAGTATCTTGGCTTTTGGCCTGCTTGCGATGCTGTTTTGGCTGTGGACGGGCGATCCGGCGCAAAATATCGTGGCCGGTCCGTTCGGCGGGGCGCGCTCCACTGATGCTTTGCAGCAGATCGAGGCTTTGGTGTCTTCCGGCGAAGGTTTGATTTTTCAGCATTTGCTCAACGGCATTTATGTGCTGCTGCTGTGTTTCTGGGGGCCGATTTATGTGGCCTGCGGCTTTACGCTCTATCTGAATGCCCGTACCAAGGCTGAAGGCTGGGACATCCGCTTGGCCGCACGCAAAATCCAAGACCGCCTGTTGGGCAGCAGCAGTGCGTTGTGGGCATTGGCCTTGGCTGTGTTTATCGGCTTCAGTTTTTCAGGTAGCCTGCACGCCGAGCCGCTGCCCCAGCGTGAAAAGGTGGAGCAAATCCGTGATAACACTCTGCGTAAAGCGCCGTTTCAAAGCATTAAAACCAAAACCGAATACTGCTGGTTCAAATGCGATAAAGACGACGATGCTGCGTCGCGCCAGCAGCTGGAGCTGCCTGATGTGAAAACCCCATCGCCGGCTTGGTTTAACGCCCTGATGTATGCCCTAATCGGCCTGCTGCTGGCCTTGATATTGTGGATTTTATACCGGTGGTATCAAGCCAACGGTGGTTTCGGCTTGAGCCAGGGAGAAGAAGTGCCGGAAACCTTGTTCGGCATGAAAATTACGCCCGAAAGCCTGCCCAACGACGTGGCTTCCGCCGTGCTGGCCGAATACGAACGCGACCCGCGCGCCGCCATGAGCCTGCTTTATCGCGCCAGCCTCTCGCAAATCAGCCGCCGATACGGCCTGCCGCTGCGCAGCAGCGACACCGAAGGCCAAGTGCTTAAACGTGTGCGCCAGCGCCAGCCGCAGCTTTTGGACTACTGGCAGCCGCTCACCGATAACTGGGTAGAGCTGGCCTATGCCCACCGCTTGCCGGAGCGGGAAGCGGTGCACAGCCTATGCCGCCAATACCGGCGAGTGTTTGCCGGCGGGGAACAGGAATTTTCAGGTAGCCTGCGTGCCGCTGGGGAGGGTAAGGCATGAAAAACCGTCGTTCCATCCTCATCGGTCTGATTGCTGTATTGCTTATCGGCGGCGTAATTGCCATCGCCGGCCTGTCCAAGCAGGAAAGCAAAACCTGGCAGTCGCTTGATCCCCAGCAGGAAATGCGTGAAGGGCAGCTCTATGGTCTGAAAACCCTGCTTACCCGATATGGTGTGAAAAATATCCGGCACGAACGCAGCCTGTTCGGCTTGAGCGAGCTTAATGCATACGACAATAACCGCCTGCTGATTGTGGCCGACAACCGCATGCGGGATAAGGAAGATGCCGAACGCCTGCTGGAATGGGTAGGGCGCGGCAACCACCTAGTGATGGCGCTGCCCAGTTATGCTGATGATAACTCACTGAAAGCAAATGGAAATCCTGGAAATGCCGAAGATGAAGACACGCTGAATTTCCGTCAAACCATGCTGCGCCACTTGCAAATTGGCACCGTGGAGTTGGAGGAAATCGATGTTAAAACCCTGCCCAATCTGCCAGTCTGTGTGAAAGCTGCCGAGCAGCGCCGCGAAGCTGCCCGCCAAATTGGCGATGAAGTTGCTTTGCAGATTGATCCGCACTGCAATGCCGGCCTGAGCAGCATCCAGTTACCTGAAGGGGTCACCATCCAAACCTTTACCGGCGCCGAATACAGCAGCACTAGCGGCTGGGCGGTACAAGACAGCAAACTGGTATTGTTCCAAGGCAAAAATGCCTACGGCGCTGTACAAACCATCCGTGTGCGCTACGGCGATGGCAGCGTATTGCTCACCTGGAATGACAACTGGTTGGTCAATCCGATCCGCCCCGACTTCAACCGCAACCACCTTGCTCTCTACGACCACCCCTACCTCGCCGTTTATCTGGCGCAGGAAAAAGACAGCATCTTACTGGCCGACAAAGTTTATCCGTCTGATTACAACAGCGCCGAGCCGATGATATGGAAAATGCTCAAAAGCCAGCCTGTGCTGCTGGCCATAGCCTTGGCTGCTGCCGCCATACTGCTATGGCGTATTGTGGTGCGTGTGGGTGTGGTGCAACAACTGCCGCCTGCGCCGGAACGCTACCTGAACCAGCACCTGCTCGCACAAGGCCAGTTCCTCACCCGCCACCTGAGCCGCCGCGCCATCCTCAGCGATATGCAGCGCCGCCTGCTCGAAGCCCTGCAGCAGCGCCACCCGGCCTGGAAGCAGATGAGCAGCCGCAAACAGCTGGAGTTCTTGTGTGCCCAAACCAAGCTGCCACCCTCCGTGGTCGAGCCCTGGCTCACACCCTTGCCGGAACAGGTTAATTTGGTGCACTGGCTGCAAATGCTTGCCGCCCACCAGCGTATCGTGCGCAAGATAAACCGCTCGTGGTATTAGCGTGGTTGGAGGCTACCTGAAAAGATGAGCACCATGTTTCAGGTAGCCCGAACCAACTTATTTTTCAGGTAGCCTCTTCCAAACTACAGGCTACCTGAAACCCAAACCTCCGATTAACCAACGAAACAAACAACGTAAAAGGATGATTCGATGACGGACATCAATTTTTCCCAATCCCACCAAGCCAGCACCAACCCCGCCATCCAGCAGGGTGTGCGCGCCATCCAAGTGCTGCGCGCGCGGCTGAACGAAGTGCTTATCGGCCAGCAGCAGGTGGTGGACGAAGTGCTCACTGTATTCTTGGCTGGCGGCCATGTGCTGCTCGAAGGCGTACCGGGCACCGGTAAAACCCTGCTCGTGCGCTCGCTGGCACAAACCTTCGCCGGTGAATTCCGCCGCATCCAGTTCACGCCCGACCTGATGCCATCCGACGTTACCGGCCACTATCGCTACGATGCGCAAAACAGCCGCTTCGAGCTGCGCCAAGGTCCGGTGTTCACCCACTTGCTGCTCGCCGACGAAATCAACCGTGCCCCGGCCAAAACCCAATCGGCTCTGCTCGAAGTGATGCAGGAGCGCAGCGTAACGCTCGACGGCCACACCCATCATCTGCCCAGCCCCTTTATGGTGTTGGCCACGCAAAACCCGATTGAGCAGGAAGGCACCTATCCGCTGCCCGAAGCCCAGCTCGACCGCTTCATGTTCAAAGTGATGATTGGCTATCCCGCTCCGGCCGACGAAGCGCGTATGCTGAATGCCGTGATCAACAGCAGCAACAACGACCTGCTCAGCAGCAGCCAGCCCGCGCACGTATTTCAGCCGCAGCAAATCGAGCAGCTGAAAAAACTGGTGGCGCAAGTGGGCGTTGATCCGCAGATTATCGACTACACCGTGCGCCTGGTGGCTGCCACCCGCGACTGGCCTGCCTTATCCGTGGGCGCCGGGCCGCGTGCCGGTATTGCTCTGATTAGCTGTGCCCGCGCTTATGCCTTGTTGGCTGGCCGCGATTTCGTTACCCCCGACGATATCAAAGCCATTTGGCTGCCCGCCATGCGCCACCGCGTGCGACTTTCCACTCAGATGGAAATGGAAGGCATCCAAGTGGAGCAGGTATTGAACGAACTGGCCGCCTCTGTGCCCGCCCCACGCTTGTAAGGCATATTCATGAGACCATCCAGACTGCTGGTGCTGCTGTTTGCCGCCCTCGTTGCCGTGTGCATCGCCGGCTGGCTGATAGGCTACCTGAACGCAGATAACGGCCGCATCGTCCAATACATCGCCGGCGGCCTCGCCGTCCTGCTCGCCTTGGCAGCGCTGATTGATGCCTTCTGGCAGCGCCACCAGCCCGAGCCGCGCTGGGAGCGCAGCCTGCCACACCAGTTTATCCAAGGCCGGCCGCACCAGGTGGAACTCACGCTCACCCCGCCGGCCAAAGGCCGCTGGCGGCAGCCGCAAACCATCCTGGTGGCCGACCTGTTCCCGCCCGACTGGGACACCGACACCCCGCATCTGATTATCGACACGCGGCCCGGCCGCCTTTCCACCATCCGCTATCAGCTCACCCCGCGCCGGCGCGGCCGTGCCGAATTTGCCGGTATCGAATATTGGCTCGCCAGCCCACTTGGTCTATGGCAGCGGCGACATCGGCAGGAGCTGCCTGGCAAAGTGGACGTGCTGCCCGATTTCAGTCGCATCCTCGGCGCCGATTTAATCGGCCTGCAGCGCTGGCTTAACCTCGTGGGCGTGAAAAAACTGCCCCGCCTAGGCATCGGCCAGGATTTCCACCAACTGCGTGACTACCAAGATGGCGACGACATCCGCAATATCGACTGGAAAGCCACCTCCCGCATGAGCCGCCCCATTGTGCGCACCTATCAAGATGAGCAAGACCAACAGCTCATCTTCTTGCTCGACTGCGGCCGCAATATGCGCCTGCAGATGGAAGGCAAAAGCCATTTCGACCATGCCCTGCAGGCCATGCTGCTGCTTTCCTACACTGCGCTCAAGCACGGCGACGCCGCCGGCCTGCTCACCTTCGCCCATCCCGTGGCCCGCTTCGTGCCGCCGCACAAGGGCATGGAGCAGCTCGGCCGCCTGGTGCAGGGCGTATTCGATATCGAGCCCTCGCAGCAGGCTGCCGATTTTGAAAGCGCCGTGAACTTATTGCTGCAAAAACAGAAACGCCGCGCCCTCGTGGTAGTGCTCTCCCATTTGAACCACGAAGACAGCCGCCATCTGCTGCAACACATCCAGCGCCTGCGCAAACACCACATGGTTTTGTTCGGCGGCCTGCGTCCGCTGGCGCCTGAAGAAGTGCGCCAACAGCCCGTGCGCAACGAAGCAGACGCCCAAGCCTACCTCGGCGCCCTGCAATACGAAAGCCATGTGGCCGAAGCCATCCGCCACTTTGATGCCGCCCGTATCAACGCCATCAATGTTTTGCCCAACCAACTGAGCACCGAACTGATCAACCGCTACCTCCAGCTCAAACGCCGCCAGGCATGGTAGGGCGGGCTAGCTGGAAGTATTTCCTTTCCCTGTGTAGGGCTGGCAAGGGGCGGTAAGCCGTAAATTGATACTTGGTGTTCGCTGCAAAATTTCAGGTAGCCTCAAACATTAAAGAGGCTACCTGAAATTTTTTAGCCAATGCATCAGGGTATGAGCTGAGTATGTGTTGCTCCTGCAAGGCTTGCAGTTGATGCAGATTGGATTGTTGCAGCAACATCTTTGCAGTGCTGTCGGGTTGTAATAGAGGGCTACCTGAAATTTTCAGGTAGCCTTTCTGGTTGATATGGGTAAAGAAAAACACAGCCGGTTGTGATAACGGGCTGTGTTTGTTTCTCGAAAGATTAGTACAGTTTCGGCGGCAGCTGTTGGCTGCGCAGGCGTTTTTGCAAACGTTTTACTGCAGCGGCTTTTTTGCGTTTGCGCTCAGTAGTCGGTTTTTCGTAGGCCTCACGGGCACGCAGCTCGGTGAGCAGGCCGGTTTTTTCGATAGAGCGCTTGAAACGGCGCATGGCTACTTCAAACGGTTCGTTTTCTTTTACGCGAATAGAAGGCATTTTGTCATCCTTAAAATATCTGTTGCCGGGCAGCTGTGCCCGGGAAAAATGGTTTGATTTATCACTTTTGCACAGGTTGGTGCGGGCCGGATAAGAAGAGCCGGGGTGGAAACAATCACCTCCTAATCGGGGCGGCTGCACCGATTAGGAGGTGCGCCAAAATATTAGGCAGCAGAAAGGGCTGCATATAAAGGCGCGAATTATGGCGGCTACGGCCGGATTTGTCAAGCAGGGAAAGGCAGTAGCGGCGTATGAGAGAATAAGTGTTTCGCGACAAAGCCCATGCTTGGTTTAAATCGGCAGCATGGGCTTTCAGGTAGCCTTTGCCCGCTTACTCTGGGCTAAGCCACACGGCGCTGACCATGCGGCCGGTTTGGCCGTCGCGGCGGTAGGAGAAAAAGCGGTCGCGCTCGAGCACGGTGCAATGCTGGCCGCCGTAGATTTGGCTAACGCCGGCACGGCGTAGGGTTTGGGTGGCGAGCAGGTAGATATCGGCCAGATATTTGCCGCTGCCGATATGTTCGAAAGCGGCTTCGGCAGCGGGGTCGGCCTGGGTGAAGGCAGCTAAAACGTCGCCGCCCACCTCAAAAGCGTCAGGGCCGATGGCGGGGCCGAGCCAGGCGAGGAGGTCGGCCGGGTCGGCCTGCATGGCGGCGATGGTATTTTCCAACACGCCGCCGGCAAGGCCGCGCCAGCCGGCGTGGGCAGCGGCCACCACGCTGCCGGCATGGTCGCAGAGGAGTACGGGCAGGCAGTCGGCAGTCATGACGGCGCAGGCGGCGCGGCGGCTGCGGTCGAAAGCGGCATCGGCTTCCGGCGGGGCATTGAGGCTTGCGGCGGCGGCCACGACGCGATTACTGTGTACTTGGCGCAAATAGGCCAGCGGCAGGGGAACGTGCGCCTGTACGCGACGGCGGTTTTCAGCTACGGCGGCGGGATCGTCGCCCACATGGTCACCCACGTTCAAGCTGGCGAAACGGCCTTGGCTGATGCCGCCTTGGCGGGTGGTAATCAAGGTGTGGACATTGCTGGGCGCGGGCCAATCGGCGTGCAGGAGGCTACCTGAAATTTCAGGTAGCCCTAGGCTGGAGGCAAAACTGTTGGCGGGGAATTGGCCGTTCATGCGGTTTTATCCGAGCGCAGTTGCGGGCAGACGGCGAGGATGGCGCTAAGGATGGCTTCGCCCAGGCGCAGGGAGCGTTGGCCGTTCCAGCCGAAGTCGTCGTCGGGCAGGTTGATGTTGTCTTTAAAGGGCATTTCAAGGGTGTAGGAGAGACAGCCGAAGGTTTCGCCCACGTAGGATTTGGCAATGGAGAGGTTGGCTTGGCCGGGAGAGGTTTTGGGGTAGCCGTATTCGTCTTGGAAGTCGGGGCTGGCTTGGCGCAGGGCGGTTTTGAAGGCGGCTTCGAGTGCGGCGAGGCGTGCATCATAGGAAGGATTGCCTTCACAGCCGGCGGCGAATACGTAGGGCAGGGCTTCTTCGCCGTGAATGTCGAGGAATAAATCTACGCCGGTTTCGTGCATTTTCTGGCGCACGGCATACACTTCGGGGCTACGCTCAGGGCTGGGATGTTGCCATTCGCGGTTGAGGTCGGCGCCGGCGGCGTTGGTGCGCTGGTTGCCCAGGGCGGCGCCGTCGGGGTTCATATTAGGTACGATATAGAAGGTAGCACAGTCGAGCAGGGCGCGGGCGGTGGGGTCCTGGTGGTCGAGCAGGCGGGAGAGCAGGCCTTCGGCAAACCATTCGGCCATGCTTTCGCCGGGGTGCTGGCGGGCGATAATCCAGATTTTGAGGTCGCTGGCGGCTTGGTGGCCGATGGTGAGCAGGTTGATGTCGCGGCCTTGCGCGGTGCTGCCGATGTCGTCGATTTGGCACAGGCCGCTGCCTTGGGCGTCGCCGAGGAGGTTGAGGTGCTGCTCGTGGGAGTAGGGCTCGAAATAGGCATAATACACGCTGCCGGCCAGCGGGGTGTGTTCGATGGTGAGCACGCCGTCTTCATAACGGGTGGGCACGCGGAACCAGTTGCTGCGGTCGTAGGAGGCGGTGGCCTGATAATCTTCCCAGCCTTCGGGGTAGCTAGATTGGCCGGCGTTTTCGATGCGGATACGGCAAGGTTGGTAGGCCGCGCCCTGCAGGCGGAAATAAAACCACTGGCTGAAGGAGGCGGCATTGTCGCCGCGCAGGGTGAGGCGGATGTTTTGACTGTCGGCACTGTCAATTACAGTGATGGCGCCGGCATCGAAGTTGCTGCTGATTTTAGGCATGGCAGGTCTCGCTACTTGGGGAGGGGAAGCGGGGATTGTAATGCTTTTCAGGTAGCCTTTCTAGGGAAGGCAGGGTGGGGAAAGGGCGGCGGAAACTGGATTTTTTGCGGCAGGGGCTCTAAACTGTGTAGCGGATTGGGTGGCAGCATTGCTTCATGCAGCCTGTTTGCATTGTGCCGCTGCCGTGCTTTTATATTGATTTTAAAGGAAGAGACAATGAAAATTTTATTATTGGGCGCACCCGGCGCGGGCAAAGGCACGCAGGCGCAGTTTATTACCGCCGCTTTCGGTATTCCGCAGATTTCCACCGGCGATATGCTGCGCGCTGCCATTAAGGCTGGCACGCCGCTGGGCTTGGAAGCCAAAAAGATTATGGACGCGGGCGGCTTGGTGCGCGACGATATCATCATCGGCATGGTGAAAGAGCGCATTGCGCAGGATGACTGCAAAAACGGTTTCTTGTTCGACGGCTTTCCGCGCACGCTGGCGCAGGCCGAAGCCGTGCAAGAGGCCGATGTGATCTTGGATGCGGTGGTGGAAATCGATGTGCCCGATGCGGTGATTCTCGAGCGCATGGCCGGCCGTCGTGTGCACCTGCCTTCCGGCCGCACCTACCACATCCGCTACAACCCGCCTAAAGTAGAAGGTAAAGACGACGTTACCGGCGAAGACCTGATCCAGCGCGACGACGACCGTGAGGAAACCGTGAAAAACCGCCTGGATGTGTACCACAAACAAACCGCCGTGCTCATCGGTTTCTACAGCCGGCTCACCGGCGACAACGCACCCCGTTACATCAAAATCGACGGTACGCAGCCGGTGGAAGCCGTAAAAGCAGCGGTGTTGTCTGCCTTAGGCAAATAAATAGGAAGTAAGAGGTTTTCAGGTAGCCTCCAAGTGATAGCAGGCTACCTGAAACCAAAAGGCTACCTGAAAAAGGAAAAGCAATGAAAAAATTATGGTTTGCAGCCTGCGTATTAGCGTTTTCCGCCGCCGCTTCGGCTGAATTGCGCGAAAACCGCTCTTACACGCCGGAAGAGGAAAAGCCGTGGGAAGAGGCAGCCGTGGTGCTGCCCGCTTATCCCGATTTGCAGCAAGGCGAGTGGTTTGAGCTGTATATCAACCCAACCTACCGCAACAAAGTTTGGCTGCAGCTGCCTGTGCAACAAGCTGCCGACCGCAGCATGCGCTATGTGCTGGCAGTACAGCCGCAGGGCGGGCAGCCGAATATGAGTTATGAGGGTATGCGCTGCGGCGACCGCCACCTCAGATCCTTCGCCTTTGGTGACAACACCAACCGGCGCTGGATTGCTCCACGCAATAATGTATGGCGCAAGTTCGACAGCTATGTGAACGCCAACGACCCGGTGCGCAGCCGCCTGATGGCGATTTTCTGTAACGATGGCCGTGCCCTCACCGCGCAAGAGCTCGACCAGCGTATCCGCAGCATGGGTGGGCTGCATTGACGCCGTGAACGCTTAAAGCCAAGATAAAGGCTACCTGAAAACCGGTTTGGGTTTCAGGTAGCCTTTTTCCAGCCAGACACAAATTTAAGTTAAACCCTGCTAAAGCAGCCTTGCCACATTGTTGCCCGCCCCCGATTTGCCTTACAATCGCCGTTTTCAACGACAGAGGCCACCATGTCTTCGTCTTCTACTCCGCACACTACAGCCAGCAGCCTGGCCTTATACCGCCGCCTGTTTGGCTACCTGAAAAACTACCTGCGCATTTTCGCCCTGGCCGTGCTCGGCATGGTGGTGGTGGCCGCTACCGGGCCGATTTTCGCATGGCTGCTCAAGCCGCTGATTAACGAAGGCTTTGTGGAGAAAAATCTCTCTGCCATGCGGTGGGTGCCGCTGGCGATTATCGGCCTGTTTATCTTGCGCGGTATTTTCAACTTCATCAACGAATACAGCACCAGCTACCTCTCCGGCCATTTAGTGCAGCAAATCCGCCGCGAAATGTTTGCCAAAATGCTCAAGCTGCCTGCCGGCTATTTCAGCCAACACGGTAGCGGGCGGATTATGTCGCGCATCATGAACGATGCCAGCCAGATTACCGAGGCCGGCTTCAATGTGGTAACCGTCACCGCCAAAGACGGCATCACCGTAGTGGGCTTGCTGTGTTTCCTGCTGTATCTGGATTGGCAGCTCACGATTATTACACTGATTCTGATTCCGGTGCTGGCCTGGTGCGTGCGCCAGGTGAGCAAACGCCTGCGCCAACTTTCGCGTGAAAGCCAGCAATATGCCGGACAGATGACGCAGGTGTTGGGCGAGAGCATCACCGGCGAGCGTGTGATTAAAGTGTATGGCGGGCAGGAACACGAGAAAAACCGCTTCGATGAAACCGCCATCAACGTGCGCCGCAACGGCGTGAAGCAAACCGCCGCCAACTCTTTCAGCACGGCGGTAACCCAGCTGATGATTGCCACCGCGCTGGCCGCCATCCTTTATTTGGCTGCCGCCCGCGCTGCTTCCGATTCGTTTAGCGCCGGCGATTTCATGTCCTTCCTCTCCGCTATGCTGATGATGTTCGATCCTATCAAACGCATGACCGGCATTTCTTCCTCGCTGCAACGCGGCCTGGCTGCCGCCGAGAGTGTATTCAGCTTTTTGGACGAACCGGTTGAACCCGATAACGGCACTGAAACCCTCAGCGAGCATACTGGCGACATCGAATTGGTAAACGTGAGCCACTATTATGAAGGCGCTGCTCGCAACAGTCTCGATAACATCAACCTGCACATTCCCAACGGCAGCGTAGTGGCCTTGGTTGGTGCGTCCGGTTGCGGTAAAACCACGTTGGCCAACCTGTTGCCGCGCTTCTTCGATCCCACCGCGGGCGAAGTGCGTATCGGCGGGCGCGACATCCGCGAATACAGCATGGCTTCCCTGCGCGAACAAATGGCGCTGGTGAGTCAAGACGTGGTGCTGTTTAACGGCACGGTGGCTGAAAACATCGCCTACGGCCGTTTCGATGCCGACCCTGCCGATATTGAAGCGGCGGCCAAAGCGGCCAACGCCTGGGAATTTATCTCCGCTATGCCGCAGGGCTTGCAAACCGAAATCGGCCAAAACGGCCTCAAACTCTCCGGCGGCCAGCGTCAGCGCATCGCCATCGCCCGCGCCCTGCTGAAAAACGTGCCCATCCTGATTTTGGACGAAGCCACCAGCGCGCTCGACACCAAATCCGAACGCTTGGTGCAATCCGCGCTCGACAAACTCATGCAGCAGCGTACCACTTTGGTAGTGGCACACCGCCTCTCTACTATCGAGCAGGCCGATAAGATTGTGGTGATGCACGAAGGCCGGATTGTTGAGCAAGGCAAACACGCCGAGCTGCTTGCTAAAGGCGGTCGCTACGCCGACCTCTACCGCATGCAGTTCCACGAACAGCAAGAGCAGCAGGTGCAACAGGCAGAAGCTGCCGAAAGCTTGTCGGGCGTGCTTTAGCGCTATTGCATAGGAGTAAAAGTAAAGGCTACCTGAAATCTTTCAGGTAGCCTTTTTAGTATGCTTGTAGGCAAATATTTCATAGATTGAATGGCAATGCCGACATTCCGGCCAATAATTGGATTGGCACGCATCAAGGCTGCCTGAAATACTCAGCCAGCCTTCCATTCAATCAAGCCCTAAAGTTTCAGGTAGCCTGCGCATTACAACAGGCTACCTGAAAACTTCTATTCCGCTATTTCATGATGGCGCATCACCCACCAGCCGCCCCACAGGCCAACTAGGATAAATGCACAAGCCAGCAGCGACCACCAGGCAAACGGCACACTCAAGAAATATTCCACCGTGCCGCATTGGCCGTAGCCACGGATAATCGGCTCATACCAATCAAACAGCGGCGCACCCTGCAAGCGGAAAGTCCATGGCGCACCGCAGGAAGGCTGTTGCTCCAAGGGTAGGCTTTGCAGGTGCAGCTGGCTGATGGCCGTCCAGCCGCCCCACAGCGCCGGAATACTCACCAGCATTGCCGCTACCGTCCGCGCCCAACGGCGCTTCAGCGGCAACAGCATAGAGAGCAGCGAAAGCAGCCCCACGAAAATAATCGACACCCGCTGGATAATGCACATCACGCACGGGTCCATGCCCCGCCCATACTGCATATACAACGACATCGCCGTGCACACCGCCGCCACGGCAAAGATACCCAACAGGATTTTTCGATAAGAAGCAATCATGATCCGCTTTCATCCGGATTGTGAAATAGGGAACGATATTATAAGCCCGCTGCTTAAGAACGCCAAACGGCAAAGGCTACCTGAAAAATAAGCTTATTCGATACGCTGCTTTGAAGTGCACATTTCAGGAGGCTGCATCATTGTTATCCGGCAATGGCGAAGAGAGGAGTATCCGGCCAACCATCAAACTCTTTGCGTTGTATGTGGTATTTGCACTCTATTTGTTGTTAAAAATTATCAAATTCATTTGTATTAGGTTGTAAAAGACTATAATCGCGCCTTGAAAATTTATCTATGTTTACTTTTTTTATCAAAGGGAAATTATGCAACACCCGTTCAAACCCACCTTTATCGCCGCCCTGCTGGCCGCTACCACGCCCGCATGGGCCGATAATGCTGCCGAAAATGAAGGCGGCAGCGCCGAATTGGAAAGCATCCAAATCACTGCCCGCAACCGCAGCACCCGCACCGAAAACCGAAACAGCTACACCACCTCCGCCATGCGCACCACCACGGGGCTTTCGCTGTCGCCCAAGGAAACGCCGCAGTCGGTGAGCGTGATTACCAAACGGCAGATGAGCGAACAAGGCATCACCAGCATGGAGGATGCGCTGAAAACCACTACGGGCGTCAACGTTATCCGCGATACCGGTACGGCGCGCTTCCAATCGCGCGGTTTCTATATCGACCAGATTGAGGAAGACGGCATCAGCAGCGTGGTACCCGGCGCAGTAGCCAACCCCATGTACGATGCACAATCTGCTACTGATTTGGCAGTGTACGATCATATCGAAGTGGTACGCGGTGCCACGGGGCTTACCCAAGCCAACGGCGAGCCGGGCGGCACGGTCAATGCCGTGCGTAAACGCCCGACCTCTTTGCGCCAAATACAAGGCGATGTTTTGTTTAACCGCTTCGGCACCGCCCGTACCACGATTGATGTTTCCGGACCGCTGAACAAAGCACAAACCCTGCGCGGGCGCGTGGTAGGTGTGGCAAGTAGAGACGGCAGTTTCAAAGACAGTGCGGTAGGGAACACATTCACCTTATACGGCGTGATGGATGCACAGTTAGGTGAGAATACCAAGCTCACTTGGGGCGGGCTGTATCAGCGCAAAATATCCACGCCCGACGACTGGGGTATTCCGATGGGCGTGAACGGCAGCGATTCCGGCCTGCCGCGCGACACCTTCCTCAGCTATGATTGGAGCCGCAACAGAGCCCGTAAAATCAACCTGTTTGCCGAGGTGGAGCAACATTTTTCTGATGATTGGAAACTGACCGGCACACTCAATTACAACAACAACCATTCTTTGAAACGCAACGGCGGTATTTACAGCGGCAATACTTCCTATGCAGGCTGGACAACCGGCGGCGTTTTGCCTTCCGGCTGGCTTGGTCGGTATGACCGCAACGAAAAGCAGTTCACCATCAAAACCAATTTAAACGGCAAATACCGCCTGTTGGGGCAGGAACACGATGTGTTCTTCGGCTATACCTATAACCACAAAAGCGGTGGTGGCGAACGCCGCCAGTTCCGCCATCTTCAGTCTTACGACCCGTCTTCTTTCCGGGGTAACGAAGTGGCCGAGCCGGATTGGTATGCCGGCACACCGTGGATGTTGTGGGACTACGATAATACCGAGCGCAGTTATTCCTTAATGGCCGGTACGCGCTTCAATCCCACCGAAAAGCTGCACATTTTGGCCGGCACACGCTACACCAATATGACCACCAAGTCTGTGGTGGACTATCATTACACCAGCGGTGCGGTTGATAATGACCCGGATAGTGTTACCGAGCGCAACCACCATCGTTTTATTCCGTATTTCGGCATCACTTACGACATCACGCCGCATCACAGTGTATACGCCAGCTACACCAGCATCTTCAAGCCCAACGGCAGCAAAGACCGCTACGAGCGTTATCTGCCGCCGATATTGGGCAGTAACTACGAAATTGGTTGGAAGGGCGAATGGTATGAAGGTAAGCTGAATGCTTCCGTGGCCTTGTTCGACATCGTGCAGAAAAACCGCAGCGTGCAGGTGTACGACAATATCATGTCGCGCTGGTATAACGAGCCGGTGGGCCGTGTGCGCAGCCGCGGCGTGGATATGGAAATTTCCGGCAAACTGACGGACGATTGGCAGCTGTTTGCAGGCTACACGCTGAACAACAGCAAATATCTGGATGCCGAAAACCGTGGCGCAATTCCTGCGGGCACCAATTTCAGCAAACACACGCCGCGCCATATGTTCCGCCTCTACACCAGCTACCGCCTGCCCGGTGCGGCAAACAAATGGACGATTGGCGGCGGCGTAACGGCGCAAAGCGAAACGTCCAGCCTGGCCAACGTGAAGCAGGGTGGCTATGCGCTGTTTAACGCCAACGTGCAATACAGCTTCAACGACAACATGAAACTCAGCCTGATTGGCAGCAACCTGACCGACCGGCGTGTGTATGAAAACCAGAAAACCCGGCAGAACGGCATCAATAACTATCTGATCGAACCGCGCAACATCATGCTGAAATTCGATTGGAAGCTGTAATCCCGCCGCGCGGGTAAAGAGAAAAGGCTACCTGAAACTTTCAGGTAGCCTCTGTTCGGCGGCGTGGGGCAGGGCGGTTTGCCGTGCCGTTTGCTCAGTTAGAACTTGCTTTTGATGTCGTTGATCAGACCTTCGGCTTTGCCTTTGGCTTCGCTCATCAGCTCTTCAGCGGATTTTTTGCCTTTTTCCAGCACATCGGCCGCTTGTTTTTCCACATCGGCAATGGCTTCTTTAGCTTTGCCCACGCCTTCTTGAATCAGGCCTTCGGCTTGCAGTTTGCTGCTGCCGATGGCATCGCCCACTTCTTTTTTCACTTTGCCTACGATATCGTCGAAATTGCTCATAAAAATACTCCTTGGTTGTATGCTATATAAGAGTTGAAACTATAAACCTTTTTTGCTTTGCAAGTAAAACCGATTAACCTTGCTTTACCATCCAATATTATCCATATCCCATTTTCAGGTAGCCCCGTGAAAACCCTCCGCCGTTTCCTCCGTCTTGCCGCCCCGTTTTGGTTTGCCAAAAGCCAATGGCGCGAATGGCTGCTTTTGGCTGCCGTGGTCGGCTGTTCGCTCGCCATCGTGCGCGTCAGCGTGCTGATTACCGATTGGAACAAAACGTTTTACGATGCGCTCGCCGCCTTCGACAGCACCGCCATGCCAGCGTTGGCTGGAGAATATCTGCTGTATATCACCTTGGTGACCGCCTTAGTCGCTTTCGGCAACTGGTTGCGCAAAATCCTGCTGTTCCGCTGGCGCAGCCACCTTACGCAGCAGTTCCAGCGGCAATGGCTCGGCCGCAGCCGCCACTACCGCCTGCAACTGCAACACGGCGGCGGGCCGGACAACCCCGACCAGCGCATTGCCGAAGACATCTTCTTGCTCTCGGAAAAAAGCATCGATTTGTTCAAATATTTCATCATGAACGCCGCCAAACTCGGTGCATTCGTGGTGATTTTGTGGCAGCTATCCGGTGTGCAAACCTTCAAAATCTTCGGGCAAAACATCACGGTGCACGGCTATCTGGTGTGGGTGGCGCTGGCCTATTCGGCGGCCTGCACTCTGCTCACTCATTTGATCGGCCGCAAGCTCCAGCCGCTCAACGTGGAACGCCAGCACCGCGAAGCCGACTACCGCGCCACCCTCTTGCGCGTGCGCGACCATGCCGAGCAAATTGCACTGTATCGCGGCGAAGCTGCCGAACAAAGCCGCCTGAACCGCCGCTTTGAAGCCGTACGCCGCAACTGGCGCGAGCTTATCGATCGCGAACTGCGCCTGGAAACCTTTTCCGCCGCCTATCTGCGCCTATCCATGTTTATTCCCATCATCGCCACCCTGCCCATGTATCTGGCACATACCCTCACTTTCGGCGACATGATGAAGGCACGCAGCGCGTTTTCCAACGTGCAGGACGGCTTCGGCTGGTTTATGGATTACTACAAACGCATCATCGAATGGGCATCCGTGGTGGAACGTCTGGACGGTTTTCAGGTAGCCCTGAACACGCTGGACGACATACCGCAAAAGCAGCCCGCACATGATAGCGACGGCAAATCCGGCCAAACCGCCGCACTCAAAGCGGACAAGCTCACCCTCCACACCGCAGACGGCCGCACCCTGCTGCACGGCCTCTCGCTCGCCGCCCGTGCCGCCGAATGGCTGCTGCTTGAAGGCCGCAGCGGCATTGGTAAATCCACTCTGCTGCGCACGCTGGCCGGTCTGTGGCCGTATTATCAAGGCCGTTTCGCCATCCAAGGCCGCAGCCTGTTCCTGCCGCAACGCCCCTACCTGCCGCACGACAGCCTGCGTAACGTGCTTGCCTATCCGTATGCCACCGCACCTGATAACGCCGCCATCGCCCAAGCATTAAGGCAAACCGGCCTGCCGCGTCTGACCGTGCTCGATCCCGATGCCGAACACGAGTGGCACAACATCCTCTCCGGTGGCGAACAGCAGCGCCTCAGCCTTGCCCGCGCCTTGCTGCATCGCCCCGATGTATTGTTTCTGGACGAAGCCACCAACCAGCTGGACGACACTTCCGCCGCCGAACTCATGCACATTCTGCGCCAATGCTTGCCGGATGTCTTGTGCATCGGTATCAGCCATCAGGCACGGATTCAGGAACTGTTTGAGCGAAGGGTGGATTTGGCTGGATTTATGGAAGGGGAAATGGCGGTTTGCGAGGCAGAGGGCACCACTTGAAACAAAGGCTACCTGAAATTTCAGGTAGCCTTTCTATTGCCGTGGTTCGGCATTGTTGTAACGATATTTGGTTTTACCGATTTCTTTTAAAGTCTGGCGAACTCCACTATTACGCTCGTTTTAACCGCGTTGGAATCTTGTTTCTGGCTAGCTTTCAGCGAATGGTTGCCGGTTTACTAAGAGCAAGAATATAGTCGGTTGCCCAGATTTTCTCAGTGATGGCTGCCTAGTGGAGGCTACCTGAAAGCAGTTAATGCCTTCATTTATCATACTCAATCTGTTTGCTAAATCCATATTGCCGGCACTTGGGAGATAGTTCCGGCAAGCAAGTTTTAATCTATGCAATATTTCGCACAAGCCGGCAAAATAGGCTACAATCGCTCCGTTTTCGACCACCCTCAAATAAAGGTTGAGCCATGCTAACCGGTAGTCTTGTCGCCATCATCACCCCGATGCGTGAAGATGGCAGTGTCCACTACAAACAATTCCAACGCCTGATTGATTGGCATGTTGCCAACGGCACTGATGCCATTGTCGCCGTAGGTACCACCGGCGAGAGCACCACGCTCAGCGTGCCGGAAAAGATTGAAGTGATCGAGGCAGCCATTCGTTTTGCCGACGGCCGCATTCCGGTGATTGCCGGTACCGGTGTGAACAGTACCAGCGAAGCCATCGAGCTGTCCCGCGCGGCAGTTGGCTCCGGCGCGTATGCCACGCTGTCTGTGGTGCCGTACTACAACAAACCGCCGCAGGAAGGCATCTACCGCCACTTCGCTGCTATTGCCGAAGCGGCGGATATTCCGATGATTGTGTACAACGTGCCTGGCCGCACCGTGGTTAACATGAATAACGACACCGTGCTGCGCTTAGCCGAAATTCCGAACATCATCGGCATCAAAGAAGCCAGTGGCGACATTGGCCGCATGGTGGATCTGGTTAACCGTGTACCCAAAGATTTTGCCATCTATTCCGGTGATGATCCCACCGGTATGGCTGCTATGCTGTGCGGCGCACACGGTGTGATTACCGTGGCCGGCAACGTGGCACCCAAGCTGTTTGCCGATATGTGCCGTGCCGCGCTGGCCGGCAATCTGGCAGAGGCCCGTTCGCTGAATGCGAAACTGGTGCCGCTATATCAAGAAATGTTTTGCGAGCCCAGCCCGGCCGCGCCGAAATGGGCGCTGGAAAAGCTGGGCTTGTGCGGCCGTGCCGTGCGCTTGCCGATGGTTAGCCTGAGCGAAACCGGCCAGGCGCGAGTGAGCGCCGCACTGCAAAAACTGCAACTGATTTAATTGGATTTAATTACAAGTTTCAACCCTGAAGGACATAGCTGCATGAACGTATTCAAACTGCCCGCCGCCTTGTTGATGGCCAGCCTAGTGGCCGGTTGCGCCACTAAAACCGAAACGCCCAAGCTGGACTACCAAACTGAAAACCGCAAAGTGGTGAGTTTGGAAGTACCGCCCGATTTAGACAACCCATCGCAAGGCAATGTATACAACCTGCCGGCAGGTGGTTCGGTGCGAGCCACCGATGTTGCCCGCAGCCAGCAGGCCGCTGCCAATAAAGCGGGTTCGCCGGTGTTGGCTGAGGTAAAAAACATCACCATGCAGCGCGAAGGTGGTGAGCGTTGGCTGAACATTGCCAACAAAAACCCGGCCGAAGTGTGGCCACTCTTGCACGCTTTCTGGCAAGAGCAGGGCTTCGTGATTGCCCGTGAAGAGCCGGGTATCGGCCTGATGGAAACCGATTGGGCGGAAAACCGCGCCAAACTGCCGCAAGACGGCCTGCGCCGCCTGTTTGAACGCGTCGGCTTGGGCGGTGTATATTCCACTGGCGAGCGCGACAAATTTACCATCCGCCTCGAGCGCAACAGCAAAGGTGGTATTGATGTATTCTTCACCCATCGTGGCATGAAGGAAACCTACGCCGACCGCAACAAAGACACCACCATGTGGCAGCCCTCGCAGCGTGATACCGCTTTGGAGGCCGCCTTGCTCGGCCGCTTCATGCAGTATTTGGGTGCGGACGAACAGCAGATTGAACAGGCGCTGAAACAGCAGCAATCTACTGCCCCGCGCAGTGGAGATTTGGCCAAATTGGAGAACGGCCATCTGATTTTGCGCGGCGACCAAGCTCGCAACTGGCGCCGCGTCGGCCTGGCGCTCGACCGTATTGGTCTGAGTGTTACCGCCCAAAACACCCAGCGTCAAGCCTATTTGGTTCAGGTAGCCCCTGCCGAAGGCGAAGCCGTGCGTACTGAGCAGCCCGGTTTCTTCGGCCGATTGTTTGGCCGCAGCAGCAAACCTGCCGAGCCGCAGGCACGGCCCGAATTTGTGGTGGCTGTGCAGCCGCAGGGCAATAATGCCAGCCAGTTGGTGTTGTCCAACAAAGACGGCAGTCCCTACCAAGGCGCAGATGCACAAACTTGGCTGAGCCGCCTGTATAACGAGCTACGCTAATAACGTAATGAGAAAGCAGCCTTTAATACAGATTAAAGGCTGCTTCTGTGCTTGTTGGTTGGGGCAGATTGGGAAAAGAAGCCGCTAGCAAAATGATATTTCAGGTAGCCTTATCATGTGCAATTAGGCTACCTGAAAATATAAGATTCAGCGGAGTTAGAGTAGGCTGATCAGTTTGGTTGTGCTCCGTAACCGAAAATTAACTAAACATAGCCGAAATGTTCCTGTTGCCCGTTGTTTACCCTGTTGGTGGCATGCACGCCTGAGCAGGTATCTCAAAACTTTGATATTGTTCAAATGTAAGCGATAGTTTGTATTCCATTCTTATCTATAGAACTTCCAATATTTTAGGTATCCCTCCCTAGCTTACTGATCTTTCCTACCACTATGAATAAAACCAGACGCTACCTGAAACTTACCGCGCTATTCACCATCTTGTTTATCCTGTTGCTACTTGCAGGCAATGTTTTGTTTATTTTGAAACACTCCACCGCTGCCATAGCTTGCTTCCTGGCTGCCTTCCTGTGTGTGGCCGGGCAGATGGCTTCGCTGGCTAAGTTTTTGCGCGAAAAACAGCTGATTGCTGCCCAGCAGATGCAGCAGGCTGCTTCACAGCAGGCAGAAAATGCAGCGCAAACGGCAGGCAAGGAGGCATCGTGAAAGAATTGGTATTAGCCAGCGGCAATGCTGGGAAATTTCGTGAATTCAATGCCTTGTTTGCTGAACTTGGCTGGCGGGTGAGGCCGCAGTCGGATTTTGCTGTGCCCGAATGCCCAGAGCCACATGTAAGTTTTGTAGAAAACGCGCTGGCCAAGGCACGACATGCCAGCCGGCATAGCGGGTTGCCCGCACTGGCTGACGACAGCGGCATTTGCGCTCCTGCCCTAAACGGCGCGCCGGGCGTGCTCTCCGCACGCTATGCCGGAACGGAGCCGCGTTCCGATGCAGCCAACAACGCTAAACTGAGCGCCGATTTAGCGACGCAAGCCAACCGTGCCGTGTATTACGTTTGCGTGCTGGTTTTGGTGCGCCACGCTGATGATCCGCAGCCGCTGATTGCTGAAGGCGTATGGCACGGGCAATGGCAGGAGCAGGCTGCCGGGAGCAACGGCTTCGGCTACGATCCGCATTTCTACCTGCCCGATTTGCAGCAAACCGCTGCTCAGCTCACGCCGGACACCAAAAACCAACTTAGCCACCGTGCCCAAGCTTTGCGGCGACTGGTAGCAAAAATACGTGCCGGGTTTTAACGCGATGAAATGTCAGTTATCCCTTTCGCTGGCTAAAGGCTACCTGAAAACGAACGTAGTTAGTTTCGCTAAAACGAAGGCAGTGAGTTTCTGTGGGGCTAAAACGAGCGAAGCAAATTCCGCCAAAATCGGTATGATTGGCTGTGCCATGCTGCTGGCCGCCTGTTCTACCTTGCCTGCCAGTGCCGAACCGGCCCGGAGCAACACCATCAGCGGCGAAGTAGTGCGCGTGTGGGATGGCGATACACTGCATTTGCAAGATAGCTCTGGTCAGCGGCATAAAATCCGCCTTGCCGGCATCGATGCGCCGGAATTGGAGCAAGCCCAGGGTAAAGCCTGCCGCGACCGTTTGGCCGAACAAGTGCTGCATCGGCGAGTGCAGGCCGCAATCGTAGATACCGACCGCTACGGCCGCAAAGTGGCACAAATCCGCCTGAACGGCCATGACATCAACTGGCAGCTGGTGGCTGATGGTTGTGCCTGGCACTACCGCCGCTACGCTCGCGAATGGCAGAGCGAGGCCGAATATGCCGCCTATGCCGAAGCTGAAGCTCAAGCCAAAAACCATCGGCTTGGCTTGTGGCGGCAAGCTGCTCCGCAGGCGCCTTGGCAGTTTCGTCACCAACAGCCACAACAGTATCGGCATTGAGTAGGCTACCTGAAAACGAACGCCGTGAGTTTCAATAAAGTGTGAGCCTCAACGAAGCTAAACCGAGGTCGCAACGGAGTGGAAACAAAAAAATCAGGCAGCTGCTTAAGCAAAATCGTTCGCAATAAAACCCCTATCCCTACCAACACAATGCTATAATTCACAAATTTTTCCGCCGCCGAGCGGGTTCACTTTATTCAGAAAGACAATATGGCAGCCTTCAACACACAAAAAGTCCTGTCCGTACACCACTGGACCGACGCCTATTTCACCTTCACCTGCACCCGCGACGACAGCCTGCGTTTTGAAAACGGCCAATTCGTCATGGTCGGTTTGATGGTGGACGGTAAGCCCCTGATGCGTGCCTACAGTGTGGCTTCAGCCAACTGGGAAGAGCATCTCGAGTTTTTCAGCATTAAAGTGCCAGATGGCCCGCTCACCAGCCGCCTGCAGCACCTCAAGGTCGGCGACGAAGTGCTCATCAGCAAAAAGCCCACCGGCACCCTGATTTGTGGCGATTTAAACCCCGGCAAACACCTCTATCTGCTCTCAACCGGTACCGGTATCGCGCCGTTCTTGAGCATCACCAAAGATCCTGAAGTGTATGAGCAATTTGAAAAAGTGATTCTCGTGCATGGCGTGCGCTATAAAAAAGACCTCGCCTACTACGATCGCTTCACTCAAGAGCTGCCTAATCACGAATACCTGGGCGAAATGATTCGTGAGAAACTGATTTATTACCCCATTGTTTCCCGCGAAGAATTCGAACACCAAGGTCGCCTCACCGATTTGATGCGGAGTGGTAAACTATTCGAAGACATCGGTCTGCCGCCAATCAATCCGCAGGACGACCGTGCCATGTTGTGCGGTAGCCCGGCCATGCTCAAAGATACCAGCGATGTGCTCAACAGCTTCGGCTTAACCGTGTCGCCCAAAATGGGGCAGCGCGGCGATTATTTGATTGAACGCGCGTTTGTGGACCAATAAGGTTTAAATGTTTGAGTACACCAAAAAGGCTACCTGAAAACTTCAGGTAGCCTTTTTGGTGAAGTCGCTGCATAGGTAAATATCGGCTGGGGTATCCATTTTTATCGGGTGCTGAGGGGGAGCTTGAGAATTTTAGCGAGACTTGATTTGCCCGTTTTGCTTTTATGGAAATTGCTCTTTCTCTGAAAATCTGGTTTTAACTTCGCAGCAACTCAGTTTCGACTGTGCCGAAACTCATTTTAGTTTTGTTGCGGATCATGTTTTAGCGAAACTCACTGCGTTCGTTTTCAGGTAGCTTTTAGTAGGCTTATAAACCTGGATATAAGTATTCGCCGATAAAACCAAGTCGGGCAGACCGATTGGCGTACCTTTAAATCAGGAGGCAATGGAGACGCTGCAATCGTAGATAGGCAAACACCCGGAAGCGGTCTTCACGTTCAGGGGTAAACCAATCAAGCGAGCGAATCAAGCAGCATGGCGAAAAGCCAGAGATAGGGCAGGACTGTCAGATTTCAGGTTTCATGATTGTCGGCACACTTGGGCGACCAACCACGTCATCTCCGGCACACCCATCTACCAACTGAAAGAACTAGGTAGCTGGTCGAGCATGGAGATGGTACAAAAATATGCTCACTTGAACGTCGAACATCTGAAAAAATTCGCTGACAACGCTTCCTGTTTTGGCACCAGTGTGGCACCAGTCGAAAACCAAGCGATACAAAAGAAAAAACAGCCAGCATAACTGACTGTTTTTGTGTATCTAATTGGTCGGAGTGAAAGGATTCGAACCTTCGACCCCTTGCACCCCATGCAAGTGCGCTACCAGACTGCGCCACACTCCGACTTCCGAAAGAAAGCAATTCTAAGCTGTTTTTTGCGGCTTGGCAAGGGCTGCTTCGATTTTTTCTAAAACAACCTGCAAATCCTGCCGAACCTCTTCAGCAGTGGCCGCGGGGCGGTTCAGGCTGTCGTGGCCGTTTAGATTGAAACGGTCGATGTAGGTGGGGAAACTGCCGCTTAATTTGCGGATTTTCACCACATCTTGCCGGGTGTATTGGTTACCGCCGTGGCCGATCACTACGCCGTTATCTTGCTGCCATTGGAAGAATTGTTCGGGCTGGATATCGGCCAGATAGCACAATTCTTCCAGGCTGAAGTAGCGTTTAGCCGGGATGGGCGGCAGGGCGCGTTCAGTTCTGTTTGCCATAGTGGTGTTCCACCATGCCTTTGAGTTTTTGGCTGGCGTGGAAGGTTACTACCCGGCGGGCGGTAATTGGAACTTCTTTGCCAGTTTTGGGGTTGCGGCCGGGGCGCTGCGGTTTGTCGCGCAGTTGGAAGTTGCCGAAGCCGGAGATTTTGATTTCTTCGCCGCGTTCTAAAGTGGCGCGGATTTCTTCGAAGAACAGTTCAACGATTTCTTTTGCGTCGTTCTTGCTGATATTGCTGACTTTTTCTACCAGAATATCGGCTAATTCTGCTTTGGTGAGTGTCATTGGGTTTACCTCTAAGTTGCTAAGCTGCGGATTATCGCTAATTACTTTTTAGAAATCAAGCGAATGCTGGGGTATATGGCAAAATCTGTGAAACAGAGCGGTAGATTGTGTAGCAATCTGTACATTATGTCTATTAACGGTGGATTTCGCTGGCAGCTGCCACCAGACAGGCTACCTGAAAAATGGCTGTACTTTATATTTGCAGCCAGGCTTGCAGTGCAGCCGGATTTTCGATGGTAAGCCAGGCAGTATTGGCGGCGGCAGGTTGTACGGTGGCAGTGGTGTGGTGCAACGCGCCGTGGCGGAAGTAGTACAGCTCGGCTTGGCTGCCGGTTTTTTGTTGCTGCCATTGAGTGGAGAAATCATTGGCGGCGTAGCCGTTGATGGCGATAATGCGGTCGCCGGGGGCTAGGCCGGCTTGTTCGGCGCTGCTGCCGTTGAGTACGTGGCTGAGGGTGATGTCGCTGCCGTTTTGTTGGAAGCGGGCGCCGAAGTCATTGGCTGGCGGAATAGGGGGGAGTGGCCCGCAGCCGCCGTTGTGTGAAGGCGGCAGGGGTAGCCAGTGTAGGCGCAAACCGGCGTGGGCGAGGGCTGTTTCAAGGGGCAGGGCTTGGGTGCTGCGGATGAGTTGGTTGAACAGATTGCGCAAGTCGAGGCCGGTGATGGTTTGGGCAAGCTCTTCCCATTCAGTTTCATGCAGCGGTTGTTTTCTGGTCAGCCAGTCCTGATAGAGGGTTTGCATGATGCTGTCGAGGCTATGCCGGCTTTGCTTGCGTATGGATAGATCGAGGCAGAGGGCGGCGAGGGCGCCTTGCTGATAATAGCTGGTGATGGCGTTTGGGCTGTTTTCGTTTTGTTTGTAGTATTTATCCCAGGCGTGGAAGCTGGATTGGGCCAGGGTTTGTTTGTGATGGCCGGGGTTGCGGTGCACCCGTGTGATGGTTTTGGCTAAGAGTTCGAGATAGGCGGTAGAGCTGATGCGGCCGCTGCGTACAAGGAATAGGTCGTCGTAATAGGAGGTGATGCCTTCGAATGCCCATAAAAGCTCGGTGTAGGCTTCTTGGTTGAGATCGGATTGGGCGAGGGCGGCGGGTTTGATGGATTTAACATTCCAAGCGTGGAAATATTCGTGAGAAATCAGGCCGAGCAGCTGGGTGTAGTTGGCAGAGGCTTCGGCCAGGTTGTTTTCAGGTAGCCAGCTACGGTCGGCGAGCAGGGCAGTGGATGATGTGTGTTCGAGGCCACCGTAGACGTGGTCGCCTAGGTGCAGCAGGAATGTGTAGTGCGCAAACGGGGCAGGGTTGGGGAAGAATTGGAGCTGGGTGGCGCAGATGACTTGGGTGTCGGCCAGCAGTCGTTGGCGGTCGAAGTCGGGATAGTGGCCGCTGAGGACGATGCGGTGCGGAATACCGGCAGCAGTGAATTCGAGAAATTCAAGGGTGCCGGCTTCAAGCGGACAGTCGATAAGGTGGCGGTAGTTGTCTGCTTGGTAGAGATGGTTATCCAGTCTGGGCAGGGCGGTGGCGGTTTGCCATTGGCTGGGGAAGCGGAGTTCGACTTGGTGTGGCTCTTCAGTGTGTGAGGCTACCTGAAAAAACAGGGCGGCACCGTCGAAGAAGGCACGTTCGCTATCTAAATAGCAACCGCGCACGGAGAGATCGAAGGCATAAACGTCGTATTCGATGAGCCAGTCGCCATGAGTGTTTTCTTCGGCTTGCCAGATATTTTTGCTGATGGCTTGTAAATCGGCAGCTTGACCGTTGCAGCTGGCTTCAATGCGGACGATATGCCGGGCAAACTCACGAATCATATAGCTACCGGGCACCCAGTTGGGTAAGGTGAGGCGAACGGGTTGGCTGCCGTGGTGGCTGAAATGCAGGCAAACACGGAAGAGATGTTGTTTGGGTAGTGGGGTAATGGTGTAGTGAAGCATTGGTTTATTTTATTTTGATTGAAAGGGATATAGTGTTTTCAGGTAGCCTGGTTTGCGAAAAATGAAAAGATGTGTGTATTTTTGTGGTTATAGTGTGTATTTTGTTTTAAAATATACCGCTTAAACTGCGCGCAGTCTATCGCTGTATGTAGCTTGCGGTGGTTTCTTTCTAGATAAATTAAGAAAATCGGATGTGCCAGCCTGCATGGGTTTGGCTGAACCGGTGTTAAAAGAAGAGTACAGCCATCTTTATGGAGGTTTTTCATGGAAACACAAACCTATAACTACAAAGTAGTGCGGCAGTTTGCCGTGATGACAGTGGTTTGGGGTGTGGTTGGGATGTTGGTTGGGGTAATTGTGGCAGCACAGCTCTATTTCCCACAACTGAATCTGTCTGAGGTGGGGCCATGGTTCCATTTTGGTCGTTTGCGCCCGCTGCACACCAATGCTGTTATTTTTGCATTCGGCGGCTGCGGCCTAATCGCCACCTCTTATTATGTGGTGCAGCGCACTTGTAACGCCCGCTTGTATGGCGGCTGGCTCCCAGCCTTTACCTTTTGGGGCTGGCAGCTGGTAATTGTGCTGGCGGCGGTTACTCTGCCAATGGGCTATACACAAGGCAAGGAATATGCCGAATTGGCTTGGCCGATTGATATTTTGATTACTTTGGTTTGGGTGGCTTATGCTATTGTATTTTTTGGCACTCTTGCTAAACGTAAAGTAAAACATATTTATGTGGCCAACTGGTTTTACGGCGCATTCATTTTGGCCGTGGCACTGTTGCATGTTGTTAATAGCTTGGCTGTGCCTGCCGGTTTGTTCGATATGACCTCCTACCCCATCTATGCCGGCGCGATTGATGCCATGGTGCAATGGTGGTATGGCCACAACGCCGTGGGCTTCTTCCTCACCGCCGGCTTCTTGGGCATGATGTACTACTTCGTGCCTAAACAAGCTGGTCGACCCGTGTATTCTTACCGCTTGTCTGTGGTGCACTTTTGGGCGCTGATTTTCACTTATATGTGGGCCGGCCCCCATCATCTGCACTACACTGCGCTGCCAGATTGGACGCAATCTTTGGGTATGGTGTTGTCGCTGATTCTGTTTGTACCCTCTTGGGGTGGCATGATCAATGGCATCATGACTCTTTCCGGTGCATGGGACAAGCTGCGTACCGACCCAATTCTTAAATTTCTCGTGGTTTCTCTCTCCTTCTACGGTATGTCTACCTTTGAAGGCCCTATGATGTCGATTAAAACCGTAAACGCCCTGAGCCACTATACCGACTGGACGGTTGGCCATGTGCACGCTGGTGCTTTGGGCTGGGTAGGTTTTGTTACCATGGGCTCGATTTACTATCTGATTCCGCGTCTGTTCGGCCAGAAGGAAATGTATAGCACCAAAATGGTGGAAGCGCATTTCTGGATCGGCACAGTGGGTATTGTGCTGTATATCGCCTCCATGTGGATTGCCGGCGTGATGCAGGGCTTGATGTGGGGCGCGTTGAACGAAGACGGTACGCTCACCAATCCTTATTTTGTTGCCTCGGTTCGTGAAAGCATGCGCTTTTATCTGATCCGCTTATCGGGCGGGCTACTGTATCTGGGCGGCATGGTATTGATGGCATACAACGTTTACCGCACCGCAGTAGCGGGCAGGCCGGTGGATGCTGCAATTCCTGCTCTCACACAGAACCAACAGCACTAAAGCTATAAAATCAATAGAAATCAAGAACAGGCTACCAAAATGCAACTGCAAAAACTTGCCGAAGAAAAAGTAGGCTACCTGATTGTGTTTACCTTTCTGCTGATTAGCGTTGGGTTGTTTGTTGAGGTTGTGCCGCTGTTTTTCAGCCCAACCGTAACTCAACCCATCCCAGGCGTGAAGCCCTATACGGCGCTTCAGGTGGCTGGCCGAGATATTTATATCCGCGAAGGCTGCTACAACTGCCACTCCCAAATGATCCGCCCTTTCCGTGCTGAAACTGAGCGTTATGGCCATTATTCTGTGGCTGGCGAATCGGTGTACGACCACCCGTTCCAGTGGGGCTCCAAACGTACCGGCCCCGATTTGGCACGTGTTGGCGGTCGTTATTCAGATGAATGGCACCGCCGCCACTTGATGGATCCACGTGATCCAATGCCTGATTCCAATATGCCCGCTTTCCCGTGGCTGGCACGAAACCGTGTGGATGGCGAAACAGTAGCCAGCCATATGCGTGCCCTACGCAGGGTAGGCGTGCCTTATAGCGATGAGGAAATCGCCGCTGCTCCGGCGCAGGTGGAAGGCAAATCCGAAATGGAGGCGGTAATCGCTTATCTGCAAGGCTTGGGTTTGGCACTGAAAAATACCCATGAAGTAAGAAAATAAGGCAGTTTCATGAGCGAAGTGAATCTGGTTCGGATTATGTACACCGTTATCTGCTTCTTGTTTTTTATGGTGGTGCTCGGTATTGCCTACTATGGCAAATTTAAAGCGCACTATGATGAAGAGGGACGGCGCATCATTGATGATGATGATTCGGTATAACAATAACCAGATTCCTTAGACCGTGAACACGGAGCACAATAATGAATACATCCCACTTTACTAGCAATTTCTGGAACTACTATATCGCCGGCATCGTCGTGATCAGCTTTATCGGGCTGATATGGCTAATCTTGTCGCAAAATAAGGTTAAGCTACCGGCCAAAGGCGAAGATGTAAAAACCACTGGCCACAGTTGGGACGGCATCGAGGAATATAATAATCCGCTGCCTCGCTGGTGGTTTTATCTCTACATCCTGATTTGGCTGTTCTCCATCGGCTACCTGTATGTTTATCCTGGTTTGGGCGACTACAAAGGCTCATTTGGCTGGACCAGCAGCAACCAGTATGAGAAAGAAATGGAGACCGCCAATGCCCAGTTTGCACCTGTATATGGAAAATTTGCCGATATGCCGGTGGAGCAAGTAGCAGCAGACCCGCAGGCGCAACG